>JAYVBW010000465.1:0-1536 GCA_043750255.1 Pirellula sp. | reverse complement strand
GGAATATCCTGTTCGCTAATGTTCTCGGCGCTCATATCTGCTTTGAGTCGAACGATTGGATTGTGGATCGTTACCGGTTTGGGCATCATGTCAATGATTTCACCTGGCCTTCGCAGTTTGGCAAATGAGTACATTTCAATGAAACGCAAAAAATCGCCCGGGTATTCGCTGGTGATTAAGCCTTGCAGAGCGAGTCCCATTCGCTTGACATTCATATACTGGCCGTCGTATCGCATGGAGCCGCTCATATCCATGATCACCACGGTAGCGCACTTGGGACTGTTCTTCGTTTTGTGCACTTCCAAATCGTCGGAGCGCAAACGGACCGGGTGTTCGTCTGGTCGCTTGAGCATGGCGTTGATGACCGACTGAGTTGTGTCGAGATTGGCAATGGAATCGCCAAACTCGTATTGCTTCGTCGAGGGCAACTCGACACTTCCATCGCCCACGATTCGCCCCTCGTGTCGGCCGGATCGCGATGCTTTCAAATTCGAAAAAATACGATTAAGGAGACTGCTTTGGAAGATTTTATGTGCTTTGGGTGTTAAATGGAAAACACCCTTTTCGTCACGGTCCAGACCCTGCCGTTCAGCCATCTCGCGAACGTAATTGTTGATCTGTTGGCGAAGCTCCTCCAACTGATTCAGATCGGCAGGTGGTGCGAATTCTGCCAAGGCTTCCATGTCGATCAAACCGATTTGCGCCGTCTTAGCGGCTTCCTGCAATTGTTTGAGCAGTTCATCAATTTTTTCAAGCTCCTTTTTGATTTCAACAGCCTTGGGAATATCCAACTTTCCTCGACCCGTAAACACATACTTGCTAATAAGTTCGTCAATGTTGTATTTGTCGCCAAGCGATTCCATAACCTGGAGAATTTGGGAAGCAAACTCGGGTGATTCCCGGTCGGATCGATACCACAATTGCTCGAGGAGATAAATTTGCTTGGAGTGAACGGCTTTGTGAAAATCCCCTTTAAGTTTCGATGGGGGATTTGCCCGTTTTGCCAGCTTTTCGAATCGGTCGTGGGCTTTCTTGTCTAGACCGTCCGTTTGATAGGTTTCAAGAATTTTGCGTTTCCGCTCCTCCAGCATCGCCATGAGCATGTCGATACTGGGTCCAAGTCCACCGATCTGACTTGGATCTATTTTGATCGCGCGAGCAAGTTCCTCTTCCGTCAATTCTCGATACTTTCCGAACGCCAACGCATGCTCAAAGGCTCCGGAAACCATGTCCGTGGGCTCAGCCGTCGGATTTGGGAATTCGGTAGGATTGTACTTTTGGTAAGTATGAACAACACCGCCGATCGGCACCTGTCGTAGAGGCGAAGACATCGTTTTACCTGTGGTTTGCGATTATCAGTGAGTCAGTCTGGTCATTATACCGCAATGGCAACGCGATGGCCTCTAAATCGACCGGGCGTCCAACGACTAAGCTAAGGATACTGAAATAAGCAAGGACACTGAATGTAATCGGCCCAGACAATTCGATCACTCGGAGTTATTTCGTTTGCGCCGGATCCTGAAATAGATTCCATTG
>JAYVBW010000464.1:0-2864 GCA_043750255.1 Pirellula sp. | reverse complement strand
AGTGATCGACTGAGGCGGGTGATGGAGATTGACTTTTTTGCTCCCGTTGAACTGACTCGGTTGTGTTTGCCACTGTTGGAACGCGGTCGCAGGCCAGCCATCCTCAACATTGGTTCCGTTCTGTCGCATCGCGCCGTTCCAAACAAAAGCGAATACTGTGCTGCCAAATTCGCGATGCGTGGCTGGGCCGAATCCTTACGAGTGGAGCTGGCAGCGCAGCGGATCGAAGTGCTCATGTTGAGTCCCAGCACGACCCGCAGTGAGTTTCTCGATGCGCTCGTAGATACCAAAGCCGATGCGAAATGCAAATCGGTCGGGAGTATGCTGCCGGAACGAGTTGCACAACTCGCAATCTCCGCACTCGTTCGGTCGAAAAGGGAAATGATATTGAGCCTTGGCGGAAAATGCCTAGTGTGGGCGGGACGTCTTTTTCCGCGACTCACCGACCGAATCTTAGGCCGATTCGCGTAGTGCTATTTGCGATGCATCATGAACGCGAACAAATCTCGAACTTGCTCTGCGGTTAGAGCATCCAATATACCATCGGGCATGAGAGATTTTCGGGAATTGCGAGACTCCTCAACGTCTTCTACGGCAATCGAAAGCAGCTCCTTGTCTGTTTGAACAGTGATCGCCTTTTCAGTCTTGCCAACAATGACACCCGTAATAACACGACCATCGTTTAATGCGATGATCGATGTAGTAAACTGCTTGGGAACAACGGAACTTGGGTCAACGATATTCATTAGAAGATAGTCGATATCGGTTCGATTTGTTCCGGTCAAGTCGGGACCAGTCGCTTGTCCCTCGCCGTAAAGCCTGTGGCATGTCGCACACGATTTCTTGAATAGGAGGGAGCCATTCTCTACGTTGGCTTGAGAGAGTGAATCGCGGGTAAGCTGTTTCTTCCATCGCTCTATCGTTGCGATTTTTGCCTCGGGCGTTTCTTCAATGACTCCCCATTTCGCTTCCAAGACCTCTCGAATGCGTTGATTGCCAATCGCCAGCAATTGACGTACCTGGGCTGCGCTCAATTCGTGTGCATCGATGCGACCGGCGTCGATTTCAGCAATCAACTGCGAGGCATACGATTCACGGCTTGACAGTGTATCCAACGCTATGTTGCGATTGCCATCTCTGAAAGCGCTGAGTTTTTTGATCAGTTGTTTAGCGGTATCCGGGTGATTAAAGTTGGCTAGCGCCCGAATCGCAGCGTCGGCGACTGCTCGATCACCGAGCAAATTGAAAAAGATCGAGACGGAGTCGGCATCCTTCGACTGCGCCAAAGTCTTGATTGCCTCTACTCTTGATATGGAGTCCGCATCGGCATTGCCTGCGAGTTTGCGCAAGTCGGCCAACGCTGCTCCATCTCCAAACAAAACTCCCAGTGCGTCTACCGCCAACGTGATGTCAGCGCTTTTCGCGGCCCGAAGCTGTCTCTCGATCATCGCCCAATCCTTCGGTGCATCCACTCGAGCTCGACCAGCGAGTCCCATACGGAATGAAGCCAAGAGGTTTGCGGCAGAGGATTCTTCTCCACTTGCAACCGTGCTACCGATCATTCTTAAAACGTCGCTGGCTAGCGAAGTTTCTTTATTGATTTCGTAGGACAGTCTTCGTACCGCAAATTGCTGCAACTTAGGAATAGATTGCAATAACCTGACTTGGGCAACGCTCTTGATGACAGGCTCGATGCCGTACCAAGTCATCAACGTCAAGTTGTGATCGGCGGCGATCGCCGTTGCGTTTTCCGGTTCGCTTAGTATAGCCATAGCCAATTCCAGTCGCTGAGGAGCGTCGAACTGTCTCAAGACGGAGACTAACGCCAACAAAATATTCGATGCCGGCTTTTGCTTTGCCAATTGAATCAACTTGGGAAACAAAGCAACGCGTCGCCCGGCATTGGAAGCCGAAAGGTGGACGGATTGTTCGAGTTGTTCAAGGTCCGTGGTAGCAAGCCACCGCTGCAGCGAATCGTGACTGTGAATTCCAAGTGCCTCTTTAAGCAAGAGCGGCAGTTCCTTTCCATCGGCCCCACGCGTTGCTTCCGTCAACGGCAAACCAAACTGCTGCCTTTCCTGGAGGATGCGTGTTGCATGCCTTGCAAACCATGCGTCTCTACCGGTCGCAAAACCAAGCAAGGCTTTCGAATCTTGTTCGACGAGCGGCTGTACGGGCTTGAAGGGTTTTGGGGTCCCGTAAGCGATTTTATAAATGCGTCCGCTGGTTCGATGAATTCCATCGTGATCGTGGCACTCGCCATTGTCCGACCAATCCGAAACGAAGATTGCACCATCAGGACCAGCCTTGATGTCGACGCCGCGGAACCACGGATTTTTTACCATCATAAAGTCCGGTTCACGCTTGCCCACGAAACCGCTGCCCGAACGCTCAAGTCGGTTTACGTTCAGCCGTCGGCCGTGCGTATTGCACATGAAAATTTTGCCGCGATACTCTTCAGGGAAGTTACTGCCCAGATAAATCAATCCACCGACGTGCGAATGGCCACCACCCATGTCATTCGCAACTCCATCGCGGCTTTCATTCCACTTTCGAGATGTGTCCCAATGGTAGTGATCCGCAGTCATGTCCATCAACTCGTAGAGATGTGGATTGAAATCCTGGCCGTACATCCGCTTGAAGTGGGCACCCGGCATCGCATGCCACAAATGCCCTTGCACATTGTTGGTCATAAAGAACTGGCCATCGGCGTTGTAGTCTAAGCCCCAAGGGTTCGTCGTACCGCTGCAAACGACTTCGACCATTTTTTTTATTGGATGGTATCGCCACACGCCGCAATTCATAGCCGGACGTTCCGCTTGCGGAGTTCCTGGCACTCCTGGATAAGAAGTGTCGACGATGCC
>JAYVBW010000463.1:0-2567 GCA_043750255.1 Pirellula sp. | reverse complement strand
CTCGGCTTTACGATTGCCGTTGGAGACATGCAGGCGGTCAATGCTCTGACTTCGCTGACAACCGTAGAAGCCAACCGACCTGGCGGGCTGACCTTTGCCGCTGGGCCGCTATTGTCCAATGCTGCTCAGTCTGCGGTGATCATCGATAGCCAAGATTACAACGCGGCTGATGATAACTTGTTTGGTTCGGAGCTCTTCCGTTCCTTCATGCGCGGGATCGGCGTATTGCTCGGATTGGGAAGTGCGGACGAGTTTCCGCAGGCGACTGTTCAGAACAATGCGCCGATTACCGATCCGACCATCGAACAGGTTTTCCCTGGCAATGCAGATATTGTTCATGGTCAATTCGTTTTGAGACCTGAGGGCAAGGACATTGACCTGTACCGACTCTCGGTACCATCGCAGGGCGGGCGTCTGCAGTTGCAAATTGCCGCAGAACGTCAGTCGAATTCGAGCTTGCTCGACGCGTCATTGCGTCTGTATCGCAACGACGGAACGGTATCTGTTCCCAATTGGACGGAGATTGCTGCAAATGAGGACTATTTTAGTAAGGACCCTCGCATTACGCTCGATTTTGTTCGAGGTGGCGAATACGTCATAGGAGTAAGTGCCAAGGGCAACACATCTTACAATCCACGGATCGACGACTCTGGTTTGGGTGGCAAATCAGAAGGCAAGTACCAACTGCGAATCGATTATCGGCCACCGGCTCCGTCTACTTTGGTTGACGTGAATGGATCGCCAACACCGTTGGATGGGGACGGTGATGGTCGGCCTGGCGGCGTGTTTAACTATTGGTTTGTACCATCGAGACCCGACCGAGCAACTGTCGTTGTCGGAACTCCAGACACATCTGCGTACACAGTTTGGGTGGACAAGACTGCGGCTGCCAATGGTAACGGAACTCTATTGCGTCCTTACAATACGATTGCGGTAGCACTGCAAGACGCCGGCAATGTAACAAGGAATGATGCAACTGGAAATCGCGCAGTCACGGTGCGGATTCTAGGCAATACCGCAAATCGAGCCTACGAGATCGGTTTCAATCGCTTTGGCATAGCCTTGGCTGACGGGTCAACTTTCGACGTCCCGAAGAACGTAACGGTAATGATCGATGCCGGGGCAATCATAAAGATGGGGCGTGCTCGCATCAGCGCAGGCAGTTCGACGGTAAGTGTTGACCGTAGTGGTGGGACACTCCAAGTGCTGGGGACACCTGATACAAAAGTAATCGTGACGTCGATTAATGACACTGTTGGAATTGGGGTCAATCCTGACCGCACTCCTCCGGCTGCTGCTCCAGGCGATTGGGGTGGGATTGATTTTAGGAATCGAATCGACGGTAGCGATGAAACACGGACCGACAAAGAACGAAATGGATTGTTTCTGAACTCGGTGATCCATTCGGACATTCGGTTTGGTGGCGGACAAGTAGTGGTGGATGGTGTTTCACAAATCATTACACCTATTCATATGCTGGATTCGCGTCCATCGATTATCAACAACTTGATTACTCGCAGCTCGGATGCAGCATTAGCCGCAACGCCCAACAGTTTCAAAGAAGACGATTTCCTAGATCCAAGGTCGCAAGCAAATGGTTTCTTTATTCCGGATTACGATCGGGTTGGGCCTGATATCCATGGGAATCGAGTCATCAATAACACGATCAACGGTTTGTTTGTCAAAACACGCACTGGGGTGGCCGAAGCGTTAGAAACTGTAACCGTGACGGCTCGATTCAATGACATAGACATCCCGTATGTTATCGGTGAAAATTTGGTCATCGCTGGCAAGCCGGGTGGAGGAATCATCGACACGGCGTCTCCACCTACAACATTGGTAACTCTATCGGTTGCAGCAGGTGGATCGCTTGCAGCAGGTACTTACAACTATCGTTTGGTTTACGTCGATGCTGCCGGTAACGAAAGTTTGGCATCGATTCCAACATCGTCTCTAGCCGTTTTAGCCAACAGCTCCATTTTTCTAGCGAATTTACCCCCGATTAGTACTGGATTGCCGTATGTAGCTAGGCGATTGTATCGAAGCGATGCAACTGGGGCCGGAGCTTACCGACTGGTTACGGAACTCAACGCCGTTGCGACTACGTACGTCGATAATGGAACGCTCACAGGGGGCGAGTTGATTCCACTCAACATCAAAGTGCGTTCTCGATTGGATGGCGGTCTGGTGATTGATGCGGGTGCCATTCTGAAGATGCGAGGCTCGCGAATTGAGCTTAGCGACGGCGGTACGCTGATCGCTGAGGGAACTGCGTCGTTACCAATTGTGATAACCAGTCTCAATGACAATCGCTATGGATTTGGTGGAACTTTTGACACCGCAAATACACGCGGCACCCGAACACCTTCCGCTGGTGACTGGGGCGGTATTTTTGTGGGGCACGGAGGTTCTGCTTCGTTAGACTACAATCGCCTGTCTTACGCTGGCGGTACAACGCGCATGGAAGGTGGATTTGCATCATTCAATGCGATCGAAGTACATCAAGCGGATTTCCGCATGACCAATTCTCGTTTGGAAAACAATGCTGCAGGTAACGAGAGCTCTAC
>JAYVBW010000462.1:0-3410 GCA_043750255.1 Pirellula sp. | reverse complement strand
ATCAGCGTCGAGTCGAGAAGCCCTCTCGCTTTCAAATCGGTAATCAGACCATAAGTTGCCCGATCAATATCCTTGCATTGTGATGGCAACCGACCGTTGACATTGCCGTGGTGGTCCCAGTTGTTGAGATAGATTTGGATAAAGCGAACATTGCGTTCGACCATTCTACGCGCGAGCAAGACCGAATTGGCAAACGTACCCGGCTTTTTTGCGTCATCGCCATAGAGTTCGAATGTGCTCTCCGGTTCGCTTTTGATATCTGTCAGTTCTGGAACGCTTGACTGCATGCGGAAAGCCAGCTCGTATTGCTGTATGCGAGTGTGGATTTCTGGATCGCCCACAGCCCGGAAGTTGATTTCATTCAAGGCTTTGAGGCCATCGAGTGTCTTGCGGCGAACTTCGGCGGATACACCGGCTGGATTGTTGATGTACATGATCGGATCGCCGCTCGAGCGGAAGCTACATCCCGAATGCTCACCTGGCAAACAGCCGGATGACCAAAGCCTCGCCGAGATCGCTTGGATTTGCTCGGTGTTCGTCGGCTGTGCCACAAACACAACAAAGGTTGGCAGGTTATTATTCATGGAGCCAAGACCGTACGACATCCACGAACCGATACAGGGTCTCCCGGTAACCATGTTTCCTGTTTGCATCAACGTGATCGCCGGTTCATGATTGATCGCTTCGGTGTGCATGGACCGAATAAAGCACAATTCATCGACGACCTTGGCCGTCTCTGGCAACAACTCGGAAATCCACATTCCGCTTTGACCATGTTGTGCAAACTTGTACTTCGAGGGCGCAATTGGAAAACGTGCCTGCCCGCTCGTCATGGTTGTCAAACGTTGTCCATTGCGAATCGACTCCGGCAGGTCTTTGTCATACCAGTCATTCATCTGCGGTTTGTAATCGAACAAATCCATTTGCGAGGGACCGCCCACCATATGCAGATAGATAACTTGCTTGGCTTTTGCAGGAAAGTGGGGTAGTGCGCCCAGACCGCCTGATACCAGACCGTCAGACGCAGTGGAGTCGCTCGCTGTAGCAACCATTGGGATCCCTAAGGACGCCAACGCGGCTAAACCGAGCGAGTTTCCACCTTGACGGAAGAACTGGCGTCGCGTTTCGCTTTGAACGTATTGCTCCAATAGCGGATGAACATTTTGAGAATGCATGGTTTGCTTTATTTGGTGAGGACTTCGTCCAGATTCATTAATTCATTTGCCAGCATTGTCCACGCTGCGAGCTCAGTCGCATTGAGGCTTGCATCGGGCTTGCTCTCGCCAATCGAGATCAAATGCTTGGCTTCATCGGGTTGCTGTTGGTAGATGGCCGTTAAATCGGTCAAGCTAGCCAGTACTACTCCAAGTTCTTCGGCACGGAATGGCCTCGATAGAATCTTGTTGGCGATCGATTGAACACGAGCCCCCGCGTCCGTTCCCAGACTTGTGTCCAATAGCGTCTTAGCCGCCAGCATACGAGCAGCTTCCACAAACTGGACATCGTTTAAAGTTACCAGGGCTTGGAGTGGAGTGTTGGTGCGTTCTCGTTTGATAGTGCAGACTTCGCGCGCCGTTGCATTGAACACCTCCATGTTGGGCGGAGGAGCAGATCGTTTAAGAAACGTATACAAACTGCGACGGTATAAACCCTCGCCTTTTTCCGCGACGTAGTCTCTTGTATTGCTTCCAGGCATGGCAACCGCTTCCCATACTCCAGGGGGTTGGTAAGGTCGCACGCTTGGACCTCCGATCTTGTTGACGAGCAAGCCACTAGTGATGAGGGCTGTATCCCGTATCATTTCGGCGTCCATGCGAAACCGTGGGCCGCGAGCAAGCCATTTGTTGGTTGGATCGAATGCCAACTTTTCATTGGTTGCACTAGCCGACTGACGATAAGTCGCACTTGTAACAATCGATCGGAACAAATTCTTTATGTTCCAACCGTCATCTCGGAAGCTGGTTGCCAGATAATCGAGCAACTCTGGATGTGTCGGCATTTGGCCTGTAACGCCAAAGTCCCCTGACGAGCCAACCAATCCTGTTCCGAAGACTTCCTGCCAGAACCGGTTGACGGTAACGCGAGCTGTGAGCGGGTGGGACGGTTGCAACAACCATTTCGCAAGACCCAGGCGATTGCGCTGCATGCCTTCTTGCATGGGTGGTAACACTTTCGGAGTTGCGGGCTCTACTTCCTGGCCTCGTTTGTCATAGTCACCTCTCATTAACACAAATGCTTTAGGAGACTCTTTCGCTTCGTTCATTACATGAGCTATGGTGCCGCGTTTTTGGATTTCATTCTTCTCAGCAACCAAAGTTTGAACTTTCGTGCTGAGTTGGAGGAACTCGGGGTCATGTACATTGAGATACCACGAATAGAGCTCTTCGGTCTCATCTTTGGAACGATTTTGCTTGGAGACGAGGTATTGTCTGCGCGGTATTTCAACGAGCTGCATGATCTCTTTTTCATCCAAAACTTTCCGATACATTCGGATATCCTGAATTTGGGCACCTGTCGAAGGCGAGGTCACCGAACGACGACCAATGGTCAGGGGCACGGTTGTCTTTACTGTCTCAGACAGCTTGTTGGTAGGATAGTTCTTCGCAGATTCCTTGCCGTCAATGAATATTTTAACACCTTCTGCTTTCGAGGAACCGTCATACGAAATGGCGACATGTTGCCATTTCGCTGCGGAGAGCTTCGTATTCGAAATTGTTTTCAATGCGTTTTCAGGCCAATTGTGGATCATGTGCATTCCTACGGCGCCGTTCTCGGTCCAAACATCCCAGCCGCGATGCTTGTTGGCTTCATCCATTCGAGCGAGGAGCGAACCGCCTTGGCTGTCCGACGCAGGTTTAACCCATAACGAAAGTGTCAACACTTGATCGCGCTCGAAATCACCAGCCGGCAATGACGGAAAACTATCTTTGACTTGCCATGCCAAGTCCGATATTCTGCCAGCGATCAGGGTCGCATCTTGTTGCAATGGTATTTGGAACCATTGGTTTTGATGGATAACGCCGATCCATTTCGTGTCGTTACTAGACAATGGGATATGCGTTTCGAGCGACTCCTTCGCAGGCAGTGACAGCCAGCTCAGCCTTTCACGCTCCTCTTGTTTAGCAATGAGTTCATCGAACGGCTGACGAGCGGCACTCCGACGCGCAGACATTGCGTTATTGGCCTGCTCCGATAACGGTTCGAGTTCTAAGAATCTCGCTCGATCCTCATTGCGAGGGACTGGGATGATGGGCGGAGTATCCTTGATATTTCCATCCATTGCTCTTTGAGTCGTGTTGTTGAAGAACGCGGCCAACTGATAAAACTCTTGTTGGCTTATTGGATCGAATTTATGATCGTGACAAACAGCGCAACCTACTGTCAAACCCAACCACACTTGGCCCGTCGTC
>JAYVBW010000461.1:0-4733 GCA_043750255.1 Pirellula sp. | reverse complement strand
CGCGATCACAATGCATATGGTTTTACGATGTGGATGGCGGGCGGCGGAGTTCGGGGTGGTCAGACGGTTGGGAGAACCGACGAGATTGGATTGCACGCGATCGAAGATCGATTGCACGTGCATGATTTGCACGCAACCATGTTGCATATGCTAGGAGTCGACCACTGGAAACTGGTTTACGCACACCAAGGCAGACCAGAACGATCGACTCAAAACGAAGGCAACGTTTGCAAAAAAATTCTCAAGAGCGCGTAAAGTTCGGCCACAACGCTGTCCCGCGTCGCTCGCGTACCCAACTTAGAATACGGCGTGTTAACGGAATCCAAATTACTTGCCCACGCAGCATGCTTAGCAGCAGCTCCACTATTTGGGGCATGTACGAAGTCACGAAGGGTGGTTCGTTACGACATTTCAGTTGTTTGTGGCAACCGTCGCTATCGTGTTCGCCCAATCAAAACCAGATGTCGCAGCTGGTAAGGGTTTCCCCTCGCTTTCGAATAATTGAATGGTTTCTTCGACTATCTGGCATAGTTCCGCAAAGACATTCTGTTCATCATCACCATGACAGCCGCCGTAAAAAAGTCCTGGACAGCTACCGACGAAGCAGTGATCCTCGTCAGACCATTCAATGATTTTGACGTACTTATGAGCGTTGCTCATGATTTTGAATCCTCGATTGCCCTTTTGACGGATCGTTCTTGGTACTTCTTCGCGTCACTACCGAGTTTACCTGAAACCGTGATAGGTTTCGAGAGATTTGGATGAACAAAGTTTCTATGACTTCCCTTACCACCTCGATTCACGAATCCAGCGGACTCCAGTTCATCAACCAATTCTCGAATTTTCTTGGGCATTTGACAATCCTTGCCTTTAGGCGAACTTCGCCATCCGCTGGAATTATCCCTGTTCGTAACTATGCAATCACTTCGATTCCTATGAGCTTCCCGTCTTTGTCGAAATCTAACAGTACGAGAGGGCCGTCGTAGTCAATCCAAGCGTTTGGGATCGGGAAACGTTCAGGGTGGTAGTCCATTGGTTTTGGATCTCTTACGAAGTACCTTGAGCGATTCCTTCGCCTCGTCTAGATTTGCGAAAATGCCACGTTCTACAGCCTTTTCCGCAGCGTGGATGAGGTCGGAATTAACTACCCTGGTTACAGCAGGTAGTCCACTATTTTGGGCAAGGAACTCCGGACTATGTGGGGCGCCGTTTATTGTGCATTTTGTATAGATCGACTGCATCGTCGTAGATTTCCGCTGCTGCGTTCAGATGAGGAAGCACGTGATAAAACAACTCCTGCAAAACTTGGTTTGCCTGCTCTTGGTCATAATCGTCTGGACTGTTGAATAATCGCTCCAACGAGGCCAAGGATTCTTGCCAGTCAGTCGTTCGACTTCGGCCAGACGAGTAGTTAACTCATTGCGAATATGAGGGCCGGACCCCGGCTTGGCAAGTTTGGCAACATGCGATTCAATTCCTGCATACGAGCTTTCACCAATCAAGCCTTCAATCCGTTTTAGAGCTTGCTTCCTTGTGATCGCCTTTTAATAGACGTGATGACTCGGATCCAATATACAGCTACGAGCCGCATTCTTCATTATTGTAGCCGATTCATCCGCGAATGCGTTAAGTCTTAGTTGTCATTAGCTAAAACCGCTATTCCTCAGGCTTTTCGTGCCAAAGACTTGCTTCGCTTCCCTTGCGTTTTTCTCCACCTCGCGTCATAATTCCATTCATGAATCTGCATTGGCACAACTTTTCGTTTTACTACTTTACCGATACCCAATCGGGCCGGTGGAGTTTTGCCGTTCGTTAAACGAATCAACTCAAAACAACTTCCAACCTCAAGGCCTACACCCTTGAGGTTTTTTTTTGCATGGAACGACCCGCTTCGTTCTCCTTTCCCCTGGAGTATCCAAAAATGATCGTCGTGATGGAAAAGTCGTCGTCGGACCAACAGATTGAACACATTGCAAATCGCATAAGTGAACTGGGATTAAAATCGCACATCATTCGCGGTACCGAAAGGACCGTGATCGCCGCCGTAGGGGACGATCGTAAAATCAAAGTTGAGTCGTTTGAGAGCTACCCTGGCGTAGCGGAAGTCCTACCGATCTTAGCACCGTACAAGATGGCTTCTCGCGAAGTTCGTCCAGACCTATCTCAAGTTAAAGTACTTAATTTTCGAGCTGGCAACGGAGCCGTTGGTGTGATGGGCGGCCCGTGTTCCGTTGAAAGCGAAGAGCAAATTGTGTCATGTGCTCGCGCCGTTCGCGATGCGGGTGGAACTGCTTTGCGCGGTGGTGCTTTCAAACCTCGTACAAGTCCTTACGCTTTTCAAGGCATGAAGGAGGATGGCCTAAAGCTATTGGCCTTAGCCCGACAGGAGACAGGTTTGGCTGTCGTGACTGAGGTTATGAGCCCCGAGGATGTAGAGCTGGTTGCAAAGTACGCGGACATCCTACAAATCGGAGCACGCAACATGCAGAACTATCGGCTTCTGGAAGCAGTTGGTCGATCGGGTCGAGCGGTGTTGCTCAAGCGAGGGCCGAGTGCAACGATCGAAGAATGGTTGCTCGCCGCCGAGTACATTCTCAACGAAGGGAATCCGGACGTGATGCTCTGTGAACGAGGAATTCGGACATTCGAATCGCACACCCGATTTACGTTGCCTTTAGCGACAGTTCCTTATCTACATCGCAAGACGCATTTGCCCGTAATCGTTGATCCAAGCCACGGTACTGGCCATTCGTATCTCGTTACCGACATGGCAGCCGCCAGTATTGCAGCCGGTGCCGATGGCTTGATTGTGGAAATGCATCCCAACCCCGAGAAGGCACTGAGTGATGGCTACCAATCGTTGGACTTCGGCCAGTTTGTGACCATGATGAAAAAATGCAGAGTCATCGCGGATGCACTTGGTAAGCAATTCGGATAAAGTGTGGCTTAGCGGCTCCGCCCGCTGGGATTTGCACACGTCAGCGGACGGAGCCGCTGCCCCACGATCGCATCCAAGCAAAAGAATTTTTCCGAAAGCAGGAAGGCATATGAGTCAATGCTAATTCATTGCAACGATTGCCATAAAACGTTTGCCAATGGCAAACATCAACTTGCCCCTTGAATTTGCGAGCGATCATGAGCCGCTTCGAAGCTCACAGCTAAACGGCTTATCGGATGAACAAACTCCAATCGCAGCGCATGTAATCCTAACGCTTTGGATTCCAGATCGGGTTCGGGTTGTTCTCGGGCGGTGCCGCCGGGCAGGTACAGTGGATCGTTGTGAATCGGAAAGCCGAGGGCAGCTAAGTGCAATCGTATTTGGTGGGTTCTACCTGACTTTGGCACGGCCTCGATAATGGACATGCCATCGGACAATCTTTCGAGTACTCGAAAGCAGGTCAAGCATGGCTGGCCTGTGTGATCGATTGAGCGACTACCGCCATGAATTGAATCTTTGCTAATTGCAAAATCGCAATCGATAGCGTCCCAATTTGGGTGACCAACGACCGTGGCTAGGTATGTTTTTTTGACCGTACCGCCTGTGAATTGCGATTGCAAGAATTGCGAGTAAGTATGTTTTCTTGCAAGAACCACTAGGCCCGTTGTGTTGGCATCAATCCGATGGGCCGGTCTGAGCTTTTCGGGATAGTATGCTATCTCGAGGATTCCTTCAAGCGTGTTGCGATTGAAACGGCCTGATGGATGAACAGGCAACGGTGCGCACTTGTTGATCACGACGATCGCCGAATCTTCGTAGAGCAATCCGATGTTGGGATTGATGTTGGGCTCAATATAGTCCTTTATTATCTGCAAGAATCGTTGTCCCTCTCGAACGATTTGGTCAGCGCGAACAGGAAGCGTGTCAAACTTGCGTTTAGCTGCAGCCGGCAACAAGATTTCGCCGGAATCGATGGCCGATTGCCACTGGGCGTAACTATACCCTGGATAGAAATGGTAAAGCGCTTCTAGCAACGGCATGCCTGCACATCGCTGTGGAATCGAAATCCAGCGTCTGTTTTCGTAAGGGGTTGAGCCGCGTTGCTCGGCTGCAATCTTAAGAATCGCCGCTTGCCGTTTCGCGAACTGCTTCCGCCGGTTTTCCTCTATGGACTCGTAGCAACGCGGGCACGACTGGCCTATCACGTAATGCTCCGATTCCAGATCGATGGGCATAAGCGGGCGCTTGCATGCAAAGCACTCACTCATGTCAGATGGTTCAAGCGAAGGTTCAACAGCAACACGTTGATCGAAGACAAAGCAGTCACCATTGTAATGAGACTGCTGGCATTTTTCAAAATACTTTAAGATGCCACCGTCGAGTTGATAGATATTCTCAAATCCAAGGCCCTTCATGTATGGGCCGATTTTTTCGCAACGGATACCGCCCGTACAGAACATGACGACCGGTTGTTTCTTGATGTCATCCGAAATCGTCGTAGCAGCCTTTGGAAACTCGCGGAAATTTTTGATATTGAGATCGATTGCATTCTCGAAAGTTCCCAATTCGACTTCGTAAACGTTTCGCGTATCTAGCAATGCGACTGGACGTTTTTCATCGAGCCACTGCTTGAGTAACTCAGGAGATATCTTGGGTGAGGCGTCAGGGATGGGCTGAATCCCATCGAGGCCGACCGGGATGATTTCACGTTTGATTCGCACCAGCATGCGGTTGAAGGGTTGGTAGTCGGTGAGGCTTTCTTTGACCGGAATATCGACTAACTCGGGAATGCTTC
>JAYVBW010000460.1:0-2935 GCA_043750255.1 Pirellula sp. | reverse complement strand
CGTCGTATCTCAGAAGCGTGCCGAGAGCTCGGCGTTTCTTATTTGACGCTCTATTGTTTTTCCAACGAAAATTGGAAGCGCCCTAAAGAAGAGCTTAGTTTTTTGATGAGTTTGTTGAAAACATACCTTATTCAAGAACGACCCACTTTGATCAAAAACGACATTCGGCTTACCATCATCGGGCGACGAGACGGAATTCCGGTCGAGGTGCAATCCGAGATGGATCGGTCGGTCGAGCTAAGCAAGAATGGAAAATCCCTTACTTTGTGCTTGGCGATTAATTACGGCGCAAGGCAGGAAATCGTTGACGCGGTCCGCGGTATTGTGAGCAAGGTACAAAGCGGATCGCTAGATCTGGCATCGATTGATGAATCGTTGATAGCGAGCCACCTCTACACGACTGGAATGCCTGACCCTGATCTATTGATTCGGACGAGTGGCGAAATGCGACTCAGCAACTACTTGCTCTGGCAAATCAGTTACAGTGAACTTTGGATTACCGACAAGCCATGGCCTGAGTTTGATAAGGAGGATCTCGTTCAGGCCATTACAGACTACAACAAACGGGATCGACGATTTGGCGGTCTAGGAGAAGTTCGAAATCATTGAACCCAAAGCAGACAAACATTTCCTACTCATCTACGAAGTCGTCGACGACTATGTCAAGCGGCGAATACCTTTTCGGCAACAGCATCTCGCGTTAGCGGAACGAGCGGCTGAACGTGGCGAACTCGTGTTGGGTGGTGCGTTAGCGGACCCGGTAGACCGAGCCATTTTGCTTTTCTGCGGCTCCAGTCGCGAAGTGGCAGAAATGTTTGCAATGGACGACCCGTACGTACAGAACGGCCTTGTTCAAAAATGGTCAGTCCGCGAGTGGACGACGGTTGCAGGTTATGGCACTAGTCGGTATTAACCTAGCTTCCAAGCTTGGATGAGTTGTTCGGCACCTGGGCTCAATCGGCGAAGCTTGTGAACGATCGTGGCTTTCTCGGTTTTGTTCGCCTTTTCGCACTTCTTGTGTAGGTAATCCAGTTTCTTGGCTCGATGTCTACGTTTGCGAAGTTCACGCTGTCGTTCGGTTCCGGCCATTGAATATTCTTTCGTATCGATTGGAGTGGTGAGTGCGATTGGCAAATGCTTCCGCATGCGTACTGAGAACAGTAACGAAATTAGCTAAATTCGTCAATGTTGGGGGTTCGGAGGCTGAGCGCCCTGGATAGCCTGTAAGATCTTTGGCAAGATGTGGAGAATGTTATCGAATTTGCCAACCTGCGTAAAAATCGGCAAGTTCTTGTAGGTCAATGATTTTTGGAGCCGTTAATGACTGAAACTACAGCTGTCGTCCTGGCAGCGGGGAAAGGGACTCGAATGAGGAGCGAGCTGCCCAAAGTTCTATTTCCTGTGTTGGGTCGTGCCATGATCCATTGGGTTTTGGACGCATTACAATCCGCAGGGATCAGGCAAATCATTGTCGTAGTGGGCTATCGAGCCGAATTGGTCCGAAATGAGCTTTCAAGCCGCGGTGTCGATTTTGCAGTCCAAACGGAGCAGCTAGGCACGGGCCATGCGGTTCAAATGTGCAGGCCGCAGCTTGAAAAGGGCACTAATCCAGTGCTGGTAGTCGCTGGGGATTCGCCAATGATTCAAGCAAGTTCGGTCCGCGAGCTGGTCGAAGACTTCGAGGATGGTGGTTTTGGCTGCCTCTTGGGAACATTGATTAAAGAAAATCCACACGGATTAGGCCGAATCGTCCGGGATTCCCAAAATAATTTTTTGCGAATCGTCGAGCATAAGGATGCTTCGCTTGAGCAACGACAAATTAGCGAAGTCAACATGAGTACGTATCTGTTCGATCGGCCAAGTCTTTTGTGGGCTTTGGACAACCTCAAAAACAATAATTCCCAAGCAGAGTATTATTTAACGGACTGTCCGGAATTGTTGCTAAACAACGGCAGGAAAGTGGATGCACGCCCCGTTTTAAAAGCGTGCGAATCGCTGAGCATCAACACGATTGATGAACTGGCCATGGTGGAGTCGAAGATGCGAGAGATGGGTTACCAATGCGCGAGCTAAAAATCTTTAGTGGCCGGGCCAACCCGCAATTGGCACAAGATATTTGCGCTTTTTTGCATTTGGATCTAGGCTCCATCACGCTAAACAAATTCCCTGACGGCGAAAATAATTGCAAAGTCGAAGACGACGTGCGAGGCCGCGATGTCTATTTGATCCAGCCGACTTGCCCTCCTGTCAACGACAACTTGATGGAGCTGTTGATCATGATCGATTCCTGCAAACGGGCCAGCGCTGCGCGGATTACAGCCGTTATGCCTTATTACGGTTACGCTAGGCAAGATCGCAAAGACGAGGGCCGAACGCCCATCACTGCCAAATTGGTCGCCAATGTGATTACTCGGGCTGGTGCCGATCGCGTACTCGCGATGGATTTGCACGCTCCACAAATTCAAGGGTTCTTTGACGTCCCCGTCGATCACCTATACGCAGCCCCGGTATTCACCACGTACTTCCAGAGTCTCATGTTTGACCCTGCCGAAATCGTAGTGGTCAGCCCAGATGAAGGAAGCATTAAGCGAGCCATTGGTCATGCGAAACGCCTTGGCGGAAAGCTTGCGATCATTGACAAACAACGTGACAGCGCGCTAAAAACGCAACAGAAATATATTATTGGTGGACCCGTCGAAGGCAAAATCTGTCTGATGTTTGACGATATGATCAGTACGGCCGGGTCGATTTGTGGCGCAGCTCAGTTGGTCCATAAAGCGGGAGCAAAAGAGATTCACTTAGCAGCGACGCACGGAGTTCTTTGCGAAAATGCAATCGAGAATCTTCGGAATGCGCCAATCAATAGCTTAGTCATTACCGATACGATTCCATTGCCACTGGAGAAACGGTTGGAGACCATCAAGGTCCTTACCGT
>JAYVBW010000459.1:0-6671 GCA_043750255.1 Pirellula sp. | reverse complement strand
TCAAACGGGGCTAGCGCAGCAAAACCTTTTCAATGTTCCATCTGGCACCATTACGCGAAAAGACGAACTGTTTTTCCAAGAACAATTGAATCTTGGACGATTCGGTGAATCGAACGCAACTATCGACTATGGACTAGGAAATAACTGGGAGATCGGGCTTAACTTTTTCAAGGTCAACCTTTACCCCGGTAACGTGAATCCGCTGCCCGGAGAGTCCAATGAGGATGCCTTCATGTTCAACCTTCAAAAAGGCTTCCGTCCATTTGAATCGCTTGTTTTCGCAATAGGAACGCAAAACGGAATCAGTGCTAACAATGGAACTCAAAAGGTTGACTATCTTAATTTCTCTTGGGGGTTGACGCGTTGGACCCCAACTGAAAGTCGCTTTGAAGGGACGTTGATTTCAGGGGTCTATTACGGAAATAGGAATTACTTGGGACCAGGAAATGAACTCGGATGGATGGCGGGTATCGAATATCCCCTCTGGCGTGAAGACTTAAGTTTCGTCGCAGACTTCATTTCAGGTAACAATAGTGCAAGCGTTGCTGTCATCGGTGCCCAGTGGACGTTTTCGGAAAAGAAGGGCTGGCAAATCTCTCTTGGAGCACAGTTGCCGAGCCCATTAAGTAGCAACGACTTCGGAGCCGTTTTCGAATTGACCAAGTTCCCGCCGTCGTTGGCGAAGTCCGCAAAGGAACCCCTCGGATTTCAGTCCCAACCGTGATTATTGATAGCAACCAGTCACTTCGACGATGATCCAACCGATACAACCACGGATCCATCAGGAAGCACCATGCCCGGTCGTAAATCCCCCGTAGGCTGACCATCTGCCGACATTGGACCGTTATATACATTAGGATTGCTCTGTTGTACGTTGACACTTGGCCGACTGACAACATATGGTGCAACATACTGGGGAGCGACATATCCCGAGGAGTACGACGGTGAATAATAAACCGACGGTTGGCCCGAGTAGTTGTTCGAATATCCAAATCCGGGATATCCTAATCGTTGACTACCGTACCCATACGAAGAACCGTAGCCGCCGAATCCAGGGTAGCCGCCGAAACCCGAGTTAACGCCGAAACCAGAGTTAACGCCGAAACCCGAGTTAACGCCGAAACCTGGATAGCCGCCTATTCCTATACCGATTCCGCTTCGACCGTAACCGCCACCATATACACCGTGATTGCTATGGCCAGAATGGTGCGATCCGCCGCCCGTGTGCATCCCACTGGTATGCCCGCCAGCGTGTCCGCCAGCGTGTCCGCCAGCGTGGCCACCGGAATGTCCGCCCCCATGCCCCTGACCAAAAGCGGGTGTCAATGAATAAAACGCTATTCCCGACGCAATACAAATCGTTGAAGCGTGCCGCAACCATGAGTTTCTAAAAATTCGTTTCAACATGATTCAATCTCCATCGCAATTTCTGCATGACAAAAAGGGTATTCTAAAACCTACGACTCTTTCTACATTGCAAATGTAGGGCCGAAAAGTCGATCCAACCTGATTTGTTCAATTAAAACTTTGCTACTGTAACAGCACCTCACGTACGGGTGGGTAAGTTGGCCGTCCATGGTGTAAAAGACGGCATTGGACTGCCAGCGGGAATTGTCGTTGGCTGCGTTTTGCGACTGATTCATTGACGAGCTGAGCTAGCGACTCTTGCGACTGCGGCTCAAACTTAGAAGTCCAATTGGCATCGCATCCCGAACACGTCAGTTTGCGAACTGATAAAATCGTTGGATAGGATTGTCCCATTGCGTATCGGCCTGGAATCGGCCCACGAATGGACGTAGTTGAACACGCACTTGCAGTTCGGATTTACGTACCAATTCAAACCAGCAGTCATGTTTTGCATCATTCCACCTTGGATCTGCCTATCGGTTACATCGAGGTACGACCAACGCGCGGCTATCTCCCAAGCACCGCAGCCGCCACCACACTTCGATACACTATGGAAAGGCATAACTCGATCGATCGCTCCAGCTTTACGATCATAGGGCCGATGCTCACCCGTCAGAAACCAACCTACTTGAGAGTAGGCACCGTTTAGAAACGCGTTTCCATTTCTAGAGGTGTCGACAAAGCATCCCATCGCTTCGCTTTGCCAAGAAAGGGGTCCTCGCACCCACATCGACTCCAAGCCAAAAGTCTGCGTCAAGCTCGTTCCGGCAATCGTACCCGTATCTACAAAGAATGGCGTTCCATTGGCGACGTCCGGAACAGCTTGACCGCTCGTTCCAATGGGAGAGCCAGTCGGCACAACAAACTCGCCAACGAACATTTCTGGAATACTGCGAAATCGAACCTTCTCATTCGGAGGTGCGTTAAGAAAATATCCCGCCCCAACGTGAAGATAGTCTTCGCCTTTGGCACCTTCATGCCAAAGCAGGTGCGTCAATCGTCCAGCACCGCCGTTACCACCGTCTGTGCTCAGCGAACCACCAAATTGATCTTGCCCAGTACGAAAGTAGGATGCGGCCCAAGTCCAATCTAAGTCATCCGAGTGGTTATAGAAACCAACGCCAATATGTCGGAATGGAGTGAAAGCTTGAAACAATGAGGAGCGTTCCATGAATGTCGTGTATCGAAAGCTGCTCACGACTTCTAGTCCGAAAGGTTGCTTCCATTGTCCAACGCGAACGGTGCCGAGAGGGCCCGCCTCCTTGAAGTCTGCCCAGACATCGGTGAATGTTGGACGGCCAAAAAAACCGAAGTCCATTTGCATAAAGTAGTCCATGCGATCGGACACGGCACCCTTGGCGCTGAGTCGCGCTCGACGAAAATCAGCTCCGCTTTCAACACGACCATATGCTTCTCGGCTTGACTGAAGTTGATTAAACGCAACCGCGTCCGCTTGAAAAACACCGTTAACGGTTACGTTTGGAAACTTTGGCTTCTCTGCGGCTGGCTTTTTTGCGTCAGATAGCTTCTTTAACTCAGCTTCCGTCAAAGTCTCCTTGGATTCCAGCGCCTTAAGACGCATTGAGAGCTCTTCCCAAGCGTCCTGCGGTTGTTCCGACGTCGTTGGAGCGAATCCGTTTTGCGATTCCGATACAACGGGAGTGCTTGCTAATCCAGACCCAATAGGACTTTGAAAGTACCCATCTTGCCCTTTAGCTTCGAGGCTAAAAGCAAAAGTGATAAAAGTAATTGAAAGCAGCGTCCGCGATCTCATGATTCATTCATTCAAAAGTCAATTATTTAACGTGAACACAGTCATACTTTCGAGTATCGACAGGTCGAGACATTTCAGCTTAAGTCAATTAAAGCCAGCATTTACAGTATTTACGAAAGTTCTATGACTGCAGATCCCTTGGAGTGGATCCCAAGCGAAATTGCTTCGAATCATCGATATCGCTGGTCTGCCGAATGAGACTTCCGGTTGTACTACTCAGTAAAGGGCTTCCTTGCGAATCGAAGATAGTTACCGAATCGATTGTGGCGTTCCGAAAAATCGGATGGTGCAGGTGGTGCAGATCATTGCAGTCTGCTCGCCTTGGCAATCGCTAGCAATCAGGTAAAGTGAAATGACTCAACGGCAAGGAAAACTTGGCGTGCAATCGATTCTGAAGTTATGGGCTTCGGTGTCGTGCGTATTGCTCGTTGTAACCATTGGTTGCAAGGCACCGCAAATTTGTTGCAACCCATGCTACGTTTCGAGCGAGATCTTGTGCAGAACCTCGGTAGAAATTGCAAAGATCCCACCCTGTGCAGAGATTCTTCCGGCAGGTGTGATTCTGGAAGACGGTCTTGACGAAGCAGAAGCCGTTGCCACTGGCTTGGCGAATAACTCCCTTTTTCAGGCCGCGTTGGCACAATTGGGAATGGCTGGCGGCGATTCGGTGCAAGCAAGTCTAATAGCTAACCCGCAAGTGCTCATATATTTTCCGTCGGGCACCAAAGAAGGCCAAACCACGATCTATGCTCCTATCGAATCCTATTTCTTAAGGCCAACGCGAGTCAAGGTTGCCAATCGTGAGTATCGTCGCATTGGCGATCAGCTCGTCCAAAACGGGCTCAATGTGGCTCGCGATATTCGGTTGGCCTATATCGAACTGGCTTTGGTGACAGAGCAATCACGACTAGCCACAGAAGCAGTCGAAATTCGTCAGAGCATAGCGGACTTGACTCGCGCTCGTTTTAAAGATGGCGACATTAGCGAATTGGAAACCATCGCATCCAAAGTCGATGCGTTGAATGCTAAAGCAATCAACGGAGTGCAAAAGCAAAGCATTTCGATCAGTCAAGCGAGATTGGCTTCGCTCATCGGAATTCCAACTGTGGATACACCACTTGAACCAACCAAGCTGGAACCAATCAGCACTTCTGATCTGGACGAGCAACAACTGATTGAAACGGCTTTGGCTTGTCGCCCTGACTACCATGCGGCCCGTTGGTCGGTCGCTGCGGCAATTGAGCGATCAAATCTCTCTCGATGGATCTTTTGGCGAGCTGACAGCGTCGTCGATGTACGCCATGGGACCGACTATACGCGGACTGGTACTGGACTCCGATTTGACTTGCCGATTTTCAATCGCAATCAAGGCGGCATCCTCCGCGCAGACTGGGAACTTAATGCTGCGATGCACACCCGCGATGCGATTCGGGATCAGATCTATCAGGACGTTCGCGTCGCCTATCGCCAACTAAGTCAAGCACAAGCGAACCTAAAGATCCTAGAAAGCGAAGTGCTTCCAAACCTATCCGAGGCCGTTGGGATTGCCGAAAAAGGCTTTGCCGATGGTGGAACGGATTACTTGTTGGTGCTTCAAACCACCACCCAATACTTGGACGCCCGAGCCAGAATCCTCGATCAACGAGCTGCTCTGCGGCGAGCCATGGCGGAACTTGAACGCAGCGTTGGCAGAAGTCTCACCGCCGCTCCTCTGGACATTCCGCAGATGTTGTCCCAAACGGCACCCGTCGATCATCCTGTCGAGTAGATTTCCAAAAAGTAATCTACAACCTTTTCAACGGCATTCGACGCTTCCGACTACAATCAAAATTCAATTCATTCAGGACATTCTCCAAAGACATGACTTTGCCGCATATGAGCATCCCAATTTTCGCTCGAATCAGTTTGCAACTGAGCATAGTAGGGGCGATGCTTCTTTCAAGCGGTTGCGGTCCGCGAGCCTCGGCAAAGGCAAAGCCAACCGCTCCCTCCAAGGTCGAGATTGTTCCCCACGAGAGCGATCTCGCGACGATCACGCTCACGAAGGAGGCGGAAGTTCGATTGGGTATTTCTGCGGTTGCATCCATACTCCGTCGCGTACAGCAGCACCGTACCTTTGGCGGCGAGGTTATCATCCCGTCTGGTCGATCGATCATGATCGCAGCGCCGGTGGCTGGAGTTGTTTCAGGCGCGAGTAGTTCAAGACTACCGGCACCTGGTTCCAAAGTGAAAGCCGGGGAGGTTGTTTTGGCACTGACTCCCATTCTCTCGCCAGAAAGGGATGTACCCACTCCCGCAGAACAAGTTCAAATGGCAGGTGCCAAGGCCACTCTTGTTGCGGCCCAAGTCACTGCGCTCGGCGACGTACAGCGTGGCCGAGCTGACGTGGTTGCCACTAAGATCACCCTAGACCGAGCCATTAAACTGCTTGCCGACCGAGCGGGCAGTCAAAGAGCGGTCGATGACGCGCAAGCTCTCGCCAATGTCGCATCCACCGTCTTAGCTGCCGCAGAAGATCGGTACGCTCAGTTGACCAAACTGCTATCCTCTCTCCAAGGAAAGGCCAGCCACGAGTTGGCGACAGTGCTCAATTTACGAGCTCCTGTCGATGGCGTTATTCGAAGCCTCAACATCTCAGCCGGACAACAGGTCGTGGGTGGAGCATCGCTCTTCGAAGTGCTTGATAGCAGCACGGTTTGGGTTCGCGTCCCGGTGTTCGTTGATTTACTGACTGCAATTCAACCGAAAGCTTATGGTCGAGTCGTTTCCTTGGATGGAAAATCAACGGATCGTTCCTCGCAAATCGGCGTGGAAGAGCCGGAACGCGCCTTACCAATCGATGCACCACCTACTGCGGACGCTGGTAGTTCATCGGCCGATCTCTACTTTGAGGTTTCCAATCTGAGATCGAGTTTCAGGCCAGGCCAACGCATCGGCATCGAACTGCCTATGAACTCGGAAGTCGAGGCCAAGATAGTTCCTGCTGCGTCCGTGCTATACGATATTCATGGTGGCACATGGGTCTACACCGTCAAGGAACCACAACGCTTCGTGCGCCAGCGAGTGACCGTGCTATGGTTCGATGGCACCGAAGCTATCCTTCAAAAAGGGCCAAACGCTGGCACGATGGTAGTGGCCGACGGTGCTGCTGAATTGTTTGGTACCGAATTCGGACCAGGAAAATAGGCAAACTATATTATGAGTTGGCTTATTCGAACATCCCTACAATTCCGTGTGATCGTCTTGATGATCGCGATCGGGCTGATCATTGTAGGTGTTCGCACTACCGATTCGATTCCGCTAGACGTGTTTCCCGAGTTTGCGCCACCGCTGGTAGAGATACAAACCGAGGCGCCTGGGATTTCGACCGAGGATGTCGAGAGCCTCATAAGCGTACCGATCGAAAACGCGGTCAACGGAATCCCGTTCGTCAAAGCGGTCCGATCGAAATCCGTGCTAGGTCTTTCAAGCGTTCGGCTCATCTTTGCAA
>JAYVBW010000458.1:0-2340 GCA_043750255.1 Pirellula sp. | reverse complement strand
GTCCATGACAGTCATAGACAACGGTCCGCCGTAAAGGTTTTGAACGTCAACGTACGCGACACAGAAGCCCTTGTTGAGCAATTCAAGATCGGCCTGCGGTTGGTGCCCAAAAAACTCAGTCCGCCAGATCCAAGGGTTACCTGGTGCGGCCTTCTTTGGCTCAACAAGAAAGGCGTTGCGATCGTTTACCTTAAACTCAATCTTGTTAAAGCCTTGCCAAGCTTCTGCTGAGACTTCATGCATGGCAAACATGGATACAAAGAATGGCAGAAGCCATGTCAATTGCGATTTCAGGCTGGGTGTTGGATGCATTGGTTTGCCGTTGGGTTATGCTTGCTGGAGGATTTTGTCCCAATGTGCAAATCAAGCTTAACTCAAATGGAACTAGGTTTCTAGCCGGTCAGATGCAGAACAGTGTTTGGAGGCAAAATAAGGTTTCACCTGCACCGTACGTTAGCCTATTTAGCTGACATACGACTTCGATTCAAAAATCTGCTAAACTCCTAGTTCGCTGTGCGAGGTCAATGCTTGGGACTGTCGGAATCTAACCTAAAGGTGCGGCTTGATTGAGTTGCCAATATTGTCTAATTCAGAGGATTATCGCGAAGCGGCATCGATTCCGCTACAGCCTCGAGCGATGCGCCTACGTGTCACTGGAATGACCTGTGCGGGATGTGCCGCTGGTATTCAACGAGCGTTAGAGGCACGCACCGATGTGACTTCCGCTAGTGTCAGTTTCGCAGCCGGTACAGCCGAAATCGAGGGCCGCGATCTTCAGCCCGCGTCGCTCATTGCCACCGTTGAGGGACGAGGTTTTCAAGCCGAGTTAGTCCAGCAGGATGAGCGTGGGAACGAGCAAAGCGAAATCGAAAGGCAGCAAGATTCTAACGAACGTATATGGCGGCATCGGACGATCGTTGGAATCGGACTTTGGGCTCCACTAGAGATTTTGCACTGGACGGCAACGGCCATGCATTGGCATGGACCGTGGATGCCCTGGACCATGTTTGCGGGTGCGCTGGTAGTTGTGCTTTTTGCGGGTCTTGAATTCTACAAATCAGCGTGGAGGGCAGCGATTCGTGGAACGACGAACATGGACACGCTCATCTCCATTGGCGCTACGACAGCCTTCGTTTATTCCACCGTTGTTATCCTCTTTAAGTTCGAGCTGCTGCCGATCTATTTTGCTGAAGCCTCGGGGCTTTTAGGAATCGTTAGCCTCGGGCACTGGTTCGAAGCTCGCGCGAGTGCCAAGGCCGGTAGTTCCGTACGTGAATTACTACAAATGCAGCCCGAGACGGCCGAGATCCAACAAACGGACGGTTCCACGAAAATAGTACCGAGCTCAGATGTCCAAATGGGATGGAAACTGATCGTTCGACCGGGTGGACGAATAGCCGTCGACGGCATCGTTATCGAAGGAGAGTCGGCAGTCGACCAATCGATCGTCACGGGCGAATCGCTCCCAGTCGATAAACGCCCAGGCGAACTCGTGGTCGCTGGATCGATGAACACGACCGGACGACTGATCGTAGAGACAACCGTCGATGGCCGGCATACGACCATTTCTCGCATTGCCCAACTTGTCCAAAAGGCTCAAACCAGCCGAGCGCCGATCCAACGGCTGGCGGACCAAGTTTCTTCGATTTTTGTACCGATTGTACTATTGATTGCTGCGTTGACACTCGTCGGGTGGTGGCTGGTCGGGGATTTTCCTAAAGGAGTAATTTCAGCAGTCACCGTTCTGATCATCTCGTGTCCATGTGCGCTCGGATTGGCGACGCCGATGGCAGTCATGGTAGGAACAGGTGCGGCCAGCCAACGCGGGATTTTAATTCGCAACGCCGAAACACTGGAACGCATCGGTCGTGCCAAACGGGTCGTCTTCGACAAAACCGGGACGTTGACATCCGGAAAACCAGTTGTAGTTGCCATTTCCCCCGTCGCTGGTTACACAGAAGTCAGCCTGCTGCAACTAGCGGCAGCGGTCGAGTCACCAAGCGAACACCCGATCGGTAAAGCCATCGTTAACGAAGCCAAGACCCGCGGTATTCCTCCGTTACCTGTAAAGCATTTCCTGTCGATTCCTGGACGCGGCGTTCAAGGCGAAGTAGAGGGGCGGACCATCGTCGTGGATCGCGACGAGCATACTACTTTCCGAGTTCTGGTGGATGGACTTTGTGTTGGAACGATGACGCTGAGCGATCAACTTCGAATCGATGCGGTAGATGCGATTAGTGCTTTAAAACGATCCGGCATCCGCGTTTCGCTTCTTTCGGGCGATAGGAAAGCGACTGCACAGGCGATCGCGCAGGAGCTGGGACTGGAAACGCAAGACGT
>JAYVBW010000457.1:0-6631 GCA_043750255.1 Pirellula sp. | reverse complement strand
AGTCGGGACGTCGCAAGTCTGATTTGCAATACGTTCTCTCAGTAGTTTCCCAAGATCAGAAATGACGGCCACTCTTCCACCGCCGCGAAAATTAGCTCTCTGAACGCGTTTTTCTGAGGAAACCTTGTTCTTGGTGACCAACATTAGCAACCGAATCAGTCCACCACGATCGTTGATATCCACCAGCGCTGCCTGCTGGCACAAAACTCCTAACACAGACAATGCAATGTCCTCTTCATCTCGTACGATCCTAGCATTGATGCCGAAGTGGACTCTAGCCTTCTTCGCGACTGTCTCAAAGTAGCGTTCCCAAAGCTTGGACAGTGAAGCGCGATTGCCAGCTTTTAACTCGCGAATCCAGCGTGTGACCGATCCATCTTCGGCATGCGGTTCCATGATTGACAAGTACTCGTTGGGAGAAGAATGCTTTTGCGCTACCTCAATACCCCATTAGTATGGGTTTGTAATTGGAATATAACAAGTATTTAATGTGTCCTGTTGGATATGAATTTCAGAAACTTCGCGGCATGGCTTGATCGAACTGATTCCAAGCAATCGCCCAACTCGCGACTAAGTGATTCCGATCCGGTCGCCATCAGCTCGCCGTCCCAGGGGTCGAACTGACCGCCATTTTGTTTGGTCAGGGTCGAACCAGATTCCGTCGCAATGAGTGAGCCCGCTGCGATATCCCAAACCTTTAGGAGTCCTGCCCAATACGCATCAAGCCGACCTTGAGCTACGTAACACAGATTGAGTGCGGCTGAACCAAGACGGCGAACACTTTGGCTGCGGACCAAAACTTCTACGAATTGTGCAACCTCCACCGAGTCCTTTTGAATTTGTGGTGGAAAGCTTGCCGCGATTAACGCAGAATTCAATTTTGTACAGCCACTGCATTGCAGTTTCCGACCGTTGACAGTTGCACCTTGGCCAAGAGATGCGGCATACATCTCTTTGGCCATTGGATCATAGACTACTCCCAGTATCGTCTTGCCGCGGTTCATAAGTGCGATAGAGACTGCAAAATTCGGCATGCGATGAACGTAGTTGACTGTACCATCCAGCGGATCGACGACCCAGAGCCAATCCTGCTGCGAAAGCGCGGTTCGATCGACGGTTGATAGCGACAACTCTTCGCCCAGAAAATGATGGGTAGGGAAAGCCGCCATGATTCCATTTTCAATGCTTTGTTGAGCAGCAAGGTCAGCATCGGTAACCAAATCGTTCGGCGCTTTTTCCCTGACCGCCGCAGTTTCAAGCATCTCGCACAAGATCTCACCGGCCGAGTGAGCCGCATCGATTGCAATCTGCATTGCTTTTTCTAATGAAAAATCCATATCGAACTTCTGACCAAAATAAAGGGAATAAGCGCACACGCATAAATAACCGTGCCTAAGTGGTTTTCGTGCGCAGGCCATGGCTTAGGTCCGGGCTTGGCCCGGACCTAAGCAACAGGTTTGGCGACCTAAATTAGGACGCCAAACCTGTTGCTTTCGTTGGGCACCAGGCCCGACGAACGCTTCTGGGAAAGCGGGACATGCGTTGGTTTCTTGTCTCGTTGGTTGTTGCATTGAAACTGACTTGTTATCGTTTACGCAGCGCCCGGGCAATGCTACGTATCGTTTCTCGCATCATACAGAGTTTACGTCTATGAGTTGGGATCTTCGAGATAGCAACGCACAATGGAATGGGCCGCATTGGTCCGTGGATGTCGCCTTGGCACAAAAATCAAATCAGCCACTGGTTCGAATTCGTGATTCGTCGCAACGGCCGGTGCTGAGTGTAGGAATCACGCCAAGCGAACAGCACGTTAAGGATTCCGCCACAAGAATGCCGTTTGGGGAAGCGTATGTACGAAAAACGGATTTGATCGCGATTTTCCCGGAATTGGCTCCGTGGCGATTCGGTTATCAAATTGACATTCGACTGATGGATGACGCCGTTCCCAATACGCTAACCATGGAGATTTGGTTGAGTATTCAGACCTCGCTCCTCGATTCTCACCCGCAACTGGAATTACAATTCAGAGGCGAGAGGTTCAACGCCGTGATAGGTAACTGTTGGACGAGCGATTCCTCTCGCGTAGGACTACTGATTCACCCTCTGGATCAACAGGACTGCCACATAGAACAGGTGAAAGAGGGGCTTGCCATGCAAGTATTTGGTCGGTTCATGGAAAAGGGGGTTATTCGCAGAATGCGATTTCGATTGATTGCTTCGCTCGAACCAGTATCTACCTCCGATTGGCGGGCTCGTTTCGAAGCGTTTTCCAATAGCCCGCTGCCGCTAACCACGTAATCGTTCTACAATCGCAGTTTGTGACAACATTACGACGCTTTTGGGGAGTGGATATTGACTACGAAAAAAATTGCGACGCGAAAACCAGCTAAGAAAGCAAACGTGCCGAAAACGGCCATTAAAATCACAAAATTGAAAGAGCTCACAACTCCCAAAGCCAAAGCAAGTAAGTCCAAGCCAACAGCGACTAAGCCGATCGCGACGAAGCCCATCACGTCGAAAAAAGTCCGTAATGAGACGGTCAAATCTTGGTATGACTACCCTCAACTCTACGAGCTTGGGTTTTTAAAAGAGACTCCGAAAGAGTCCAAGTTCTTGGAAGCGGTCTTCAACAAGTATGTTCCGTTTCCTGTTAACCGTGTTTTGGAACTGGGGTGCGGCTCAGGTCGACTGGTTTGTGATATGGCGACTCGAGGTTTCTCCATGACCGGCCTGGACCTCAATCCGACGGCTTTGGAATACTGCAAGAAAAAGCTAAAAAAGCTGGGAGTTAGGGGAGAGACAGTGGTTGGTGACATGACGAACTTCCAGTTCGATCAGCCGTTCGATGCTGCCGTCAACGCCATCAATACTTTTCGCCATCTGGAATCGGAAGAAGCGGCTCTCGCGCATTTGGATTGCGTTGCAGAGCACCTAAAGCCAGGCGGGGTGTTCGTACTTTCGTTGCATCTGCTACCCATCGACGGGGATCTTTGGGGAACAGAACGATGGGCCGCCTTGGATGAAGATCTGTCGGTTTATTACGCACTGACGGTCGTCGAGACCAGCATGAAGACGCGTTTGGAAAAACTGAGGATTTCGATGCTCGTCAAGAAGAAGCAGGAGTCCTTTCGCTTGTCCGACCATATCACGTTGAGAATCTATACGGCCCCGCAGCTAAAGAGTCTTTTAGCAAAGGCAAAGAAGCTCAAGCTGATTGCGGTCCACGACTTTTGGTACGATATTGAATCCACACAAAAGCTCAATACAGAAGCGGTTGATACCATTTTGGTGCTCCAGCGAGTATAGGACACCCAAAGGAATCTGGCGATACTACGATCGCGGAGCGATCGGCCACTATCGGATTGCGCTGATTCTGAATGACTCAAGGGACAGTTGGCTATTCAAGCCAACCGTCCCTTGGGTTTTCCCCCTACCACTCGTTCACAGCTTTCGCTGTACGCATTTAAATCCTTGGTGAATCATCGTCCCCATTCAAATTTGGGTTTCGAATCGTAGCTTGCCCGCTTTTCCGGCACGTCCTCTGTTGAACGATTCGGGTTGGCTGGCACCGTTTCGGGAGTACTCTCTGGAGCAGGTCCACCCGGTGTCAAGCTGGCTGGACGAGCTTGAGCGTTTGCATTGCCAGTATGTTGGATGTATGGTCCGCGGCTGATGACTTTTGGTCGGCTAGATCCGTAGTCCATGAACCTGGCAGAATCCCGTTCACGAGCTCGTTCGTGAGCATCCCAGTAAGCTTTTTCGGGCCACAGTCCTTCTTCGAGTGCAATATTGTTGTATTCGAGCAATGATCCCTTGAGAGCATGGATTTCGACCAAGGACTTGTTGTATTCCGCCAGAGCTCGAATGTAGCTTTGTCCGGCTGAGGAACGGGTTTGTTGTGCTCGCAGTAACTGATCCATGTTTTCGTCTGCCCGGCTTCCGCCCTGACTGCTGGACGAATAGCCAAAATCGAATTTGGTTTGTGTGACATCGACAAGTTTCTGGGCGGCGCTGAGTGCTTGGAATTGTTGGGTCATTTGCTTGTGCAAGCTATCCACTTGTTGCCAAAGAGTGGACAGTTTGTTGACCGCAGCAATTTCTTTGGCTTCTAGGATCCTGTGTTCCCTCGCCAATGTTAGCTGTTTGTTTCGGACGTCGTTAAGTGCTCGCCGCGAACCGAAAGCATTGGGAGTAAAATCCATTCGAACTCCCCCTTCTTGGTAGTTTCCACCTAGAAGCTCTTCGAAGGCACTGGGCCTTCCAATTGGGAACGGAGCGTTGCCACCTTTGCTATCGAGAAGCGAGCTACCGACGCCGAGCCAACGGTAATTCACGGACAAGTTGAGATCTGGCAAGGATCCGTTTTTAGCAGACATGAGTTCTAATTCACGTTGCTTGATGGACCATTTTTGTTGACGCAAGTCGATGTTGCGGCAGAGCGTCTCGCCGCGGGCTGCATCCCAATCAAACTCGGCCAGACCGAGTGCCGGCTTGTCGCTCGGGCGAATCAATCGTCCATCGTTTGCCGCCCAGCCCATCAGCAGTCGCAGGTTCTGCTCACGACCATATAGCCCTGAGTCGTTGCCAAGCAATCCACCGCCAGCGATTGCGGCATCAAGTTGTGCTTGGAATTGGTGGTATGTAGCGCGAGCTTGGGCCTCTGCATGGACCTGGTTGTCAGTTTCGAGTTTTGCAAACGCAATCTTGTGTGCGAGTGCGGCGCTTTCGAGTGCCGTTCGAGCCGTGTCGACATTAAAGTAGGCGGCAAAAAGATCCCAGTAAGCAAACTCAACGTCTCGGACCAGATTGCGAATGCGCTCTTCGTACTGGCCAATCGAAATGTCTTCGTTGATTCTAGCTAGAACAATTGGAATACGATTAACCAACGTTCCGCGACCTCGCATCAACGGATGCAGCACTTGCACTTCGATGATCTGCGTGTAATCACTTGGAACAGCTCGACCGAAATTGCCAACACCTGCCGACTGCGTTGGGATATTGTTGTTCGAGTAGATCGATTGTGAGCGAATGGTCGCGAAGCCGCCCGTTGCAGTCCGTTTGGATATCGACATTTGGGCTGTCGTGTCACGGGCTAGGAACAACTGTGGATTGAAAACGTTCCCTGCACCGACGTTGCGAGCTCGATCCGTCGTATTGAAGGACATGAACGAATTGAATTGAGCATCAAATTCACTCAATGCGTCTTCAACACCGCCAACCTGGTTGGCTCGTACCGCACCGCGAGGCAGGATGCGATTGCCGTTTTGATCAATACCGAGCTGCTGCGAGTTCGTTGTCGTCGCAGTGATCGCAACGTCGCTGGCTGTCAACAGTTGCCCTGAAGGACTTGATAGAATCGTCGCTGCAATATCCGCATTTTGACGTTGCGTACCTGGCAAAGCATGTACAACTTGCGTGTTGACCAATGCGTAAGCAATGCATTCCTCGAGAGATAGGTCGAGGTGTTCAAAATTTTGATTATTGAGGGAGAAAGGCTCGTGCGATTGACTCGCTTCCGGCAATGGAATCGAATCGAGATCGGCATACTCAATTTGCTGAGCACGATCGAGGTAATGCGCTAAGTCTCCGCGTTCGCCCAGAAAGAATGGCTGGGTAGGATGGCAACCGGTCAGCAGTACGCAGCCAATTTGCAAACCAGCGAACCATCGATAAAGGTAACGTTTCATGTGCCTGGAGGTCCCGTCGTTCGACGTGTTTCGAACCGCGTTGATGCGATCCAACCCGTTGAAGGTTGACCACATCCAATACATACAACTCGATCGCCACCAAGCGTTCGAGAATGCACGCATTCGCTTTTCGATACTTGTGTTAGGTACCCCCCTAACGTATTAATCGAGTACGACAGACCAGCTAGTCCAATCGCAAACAGTTAACACGAGATTGTTATCGTCCCTGAACCTGTCCGACTTTAGCGATTAACTAGAATATTCCGACTGCGACAAATCGCTATTAGTACTGCGAATGTGAGCAGCAGTTCCCAAATCCAAACGCCGATCCCTAAAACACCCAGTTGTCCCAATGTACTTTCAAATAAGTAGTGCAGGATCAATAGTATGGGAGGGATTTGGGTTAGCCACCAACAGCCCAACTGAAATTTAGCCTGCATTGGTTTGAACTGCATCAGCCATCGAGGAGCCCACACTGCGGCTGGCCACATCGCCATAAAGTAGTGCCCTCGTGCAATGGGTACAACCAAGAGCGTCGCCGCATTCGCGACTGCAAATGCAACGAGCAATGAGTTTGGAGACCCTCGCCACAGAATTGCAAGCAGTACAATGCAAGTTGCCAAAATCGCAGTAACTCGTACACCCGTTTGCAGCTTCTTGCCAAATGGCAAGTCCATGGGAAATGCGGTTTCTGACGACGTTGGCTCTCCAACGTTCTCAACGCGCATGAGGCTATTCCCTAGTAGCCAAACTCCGTTCATAGGACTCTGGTTTTTTCTCGAATGGCTATCGCCAGCAAAAGGGTCGTTGCTGAGCTCGTTGGTTCTTGCCAAAACGTCTCGTCGCCAGGTTTCCAAGTAAGTTTGATTCCGATCCCATCCAACAATACTTGCTGGCACGATCCAAATCCCAACGGCCAGTCCAACCACCAATCCGGAGAAAAC
>JAYVBW010000456.1:0-4574 GCA_043750255.1 Pirellula sp. | reverse complement strand
GTGCAACCGAGTCGGTTACCCCTTCGTTGGCAACTGGTCTTTCAGTCCTACCATCCATTGATATTGAACTTGACGATTCTAAATCATGAGTCGGACGTTGAAACATATGTACAACATGGAGTGCTCCCTCAACGATCACAACGGCCCCGCCGAAGGGAATGATCAGAAACATCGTTGCAAAACGACCGAAGCGAGTCCCGAAGAAAAAGGAACTTACAACTTGCAGCCAGCACAGATAGAATTCGCCGCGGCGATAGACTCCGTCCAATGCCAAATCCAAATGATCATCAGCTCGCAAAAGTTGATCGCCATACCAAACCTCGCGCAACTCTTGGATGTCTGGCAGCTTAAGCTCATTTTTGCTGATCGCGTCTCGAAGATATCCCATCGTGAGATACCCACGTACTGCTATACAATCCAGTGCCTCCTCCACCAATTTTTCCGAAGCAACTTGTTCGGGTACGCTCTTAGGGACTAAATGCACGGCCAACAGCGTTTGCGTGAGAACAGGACGCATCCTCGCTCGCATTTGCGACTCGGAGAGACGCGCGGCATGCTGAATCAACTCTGTCAGATGGTTTCGATCGTTGCCGCTCAAGCGAACATGGGTAAGGCGCGATGCTGCGCTCGCGAGATGTTTGGCCATCGCCACTTCGCGCAGACTTTTGAGTGGTCGGCGAAGAGGTCTCTTTCCGCGGCTGACCAACCATTTGACGAGATCCACTTTGTAGGTCAGACGCTCATGATCGAGACAGACCTTTTGAAGATCATAAAGCAATCGCTTTTCGGCATTCCAGAAACCATGTACAGAATTCTTGGCAAGTTCCCAGAGAGCAGCTTGCCACTCATCGTTGTCCTGCTTGGCAAACGCGATCGCGTTCCGCAAGCGACTCACGAGCCGTCGCACATCTTCACGAGCCTTCTTCTCCGCCGCCAGTCGCTTTCTTTCGGTGTTCGCCCGCTGTTCGGCTCGAATGGCACACGCGATCGCATAAACTGTATTGCCCCTTTCGTTGGCTCGGTCATGTTTCCGAAGTTGACGCAAATATCCTCGGTCGGATTGAGAAACATCGATCGCTAGCGACCAATTCCTGCGAGTTGCTGATAGGTGATCCTCATCGGAATCGTTATGTGAAATCAATTCCGGAGCCGGTGCACCTTCTAAGCGTGATTCTCGAAAGATCCTTTCGATATCCAGCTCTTGCGACAGGATCCCTTGGACCGTTGAATTATCGCTCAGTGATGGAAACCAGATGGGCAATAAGTCCGGTTCAAAATAGCGAAGCTCAAAATACACTGCCGCAAGCTCTCGCCATGCTTCATCGCGGGAGTCTGGAGACATCAATCTAAGCTCGGAACGCAACACGTAGTGTGCTTCGTCGAATTCGACCTGACCGATGGCGGAGATGTCGCGACGCAATATATCGAGGTTAGCGGAAGGATTCGAATGTTGAAACTCACGATCCAATTTGGCATGGAACAGTCGCCTCCAAACCTGCTGTTTCAACTCCTGCAACGGCCAGTGATCGACCTCACCGCTTTCTGGTTCGCAAATTAATAGACATTCATCGGGGAGCGAATCAAATGAGTTCAACCCCAATTCGTCTGGATGTGCAAGCTTGCGAATATCCTCTCCGTTTACAAGTTGGCTTTGTGTATGGGGCAACGCCACAACAAGGTTGGCATACCCATAACGCTCTCGAATAACACGTCGGATGACGCGAGCCTCAACCAGATACGCGGATCGATCGGCAGCCGACAACGCTCCCCGTAATGCTTGAATCGTCGAAATTTCTTCAGCCATCGATATACAATTTCACCGAGAGGGGTTCAAGTGAAAAACCAGGCTGCAAGATGACGACTCCTTCGATACAATTGGGAATTATTAGTAATCTTCGACGTTCCTATTTTAGTACATTATTCTTTAGCAGCCTTGAGCAGGATATCGCGTGTGACCTCGTGGATCTTTTGCTGGCGTCCCGCGAGCTCTTCGAGTTCACCCAACAAGCCAGGGTCGCCGACCTGACCAACGACATCCTCCTGATTATTCGTTTGTTTAGCCAACGATTGGGTTCTTCGATTGATACGCAGTTGTAACGTTTTCAGCAACTTAAGTTCCGCGATGGAGTCCACCAAAGGTTCATCCTCGGGGTTACTCGATTGCTGCTGTTGTTGTTGAACAGGTTGCTTCTTTTTTTCTTCTCGCTTCTTTTGTACTTGCTTGAGCGAATCCAGCATTTCGTCTAACGCGCCAATGATTTCGTCTTCGATGGCTTGCGTCAGCGGTGATACGTTTGCCTCGGCCAGCTTCTTGCTGACCGATTGAGCATCCGCATTAACTTGCTCTAACGCTTCCGGAAAAGCGGTGCTCGAACCCTCATCCTGCAGCAATAACAAGGCACGCTGCCCTTCCATTACGACTTTGGACTGTTCGATGGAGAGTTTGTTGGCTTGGATTTCTAACGTTCGGTCCTTGAGATTGCCCGTTAGGTTTCCGAGCGTTTCGGTTTGCTCTCGCACGGATCGTTGCAATTCCAACATTTTTCGAAGCCGTGTTTCCACATCGACAAGCGACCGTTCGATCTCTTCTTCACGCAGTTGACGGAGAATGCGTTCCAGTTCTTCGATGGCTTCTCGCAGTTCACGCTCAGCCTCACGCTGTTCATCGACGGCTTCATCCCGCTTTTGTTCCTCCAATTTGTCTTGAGCGCTTTGCATTCGCTTTCGAGCCGACTCGACCCGTTTTCGAGCCTTTTCTTCGCGAGACTCCTGCTTGGGCTGTTCCATCTTTTGGGACGATTCAGCCTCCTGCGTATCCTTGGACTCAGACTCTTTGGATTCGGAAGAATCGGAGGGTTTGCTATCGCTCTCTTTGGAGTCTTTCGGTTGACTCTCGTTCGGCTCGCCATCCTTAGGTTTACCATCCTTAGGTAACTCCTTTTCCGATTTCTCCTTGCGGGCTTTTGACTCACCCTCTTTTTGTTTTGATGGCTGAGCATCGCCCTCCTTGGCTTCGCCGTCTTTCTTTTGGCCGTCTTTCTTTTCGCCGTCTTTCTCTTTCTTTTCACCTTCGTTAGGCTTTCCGTCCTTGGACGAATCCTCTTTGGATGCTTCCTTCGACGATTCCTTATCGCCTTGCTTGTCCTTGTCCTCTTTGCCTTCCTTGAGATCGGAAGCGACCTTGTCGAGCTGTTCTTTGATGTCTTTTTGATCACCCGCCGCTTGCTTCAGATCTTGACCCGATTCGGTGCGGGCGGTTTGGCCGCGTTGAATCTGTTCGAGCCGACGGATTTCCTTTTGAATCTCTTCCAAACGTGCGCGTTCGTCTCTTAGACGCGTTGATCGATTTTCGCTTTGGAGCAGTTCAAGTAATTTCTTAAGGTTTTCCCGGCCAGCTTCCTGTTCTTGGATGGCACGCGTAAATTGTCCTTGTGACAGCAAGTCGCCAGCTACACTCAAACGCTGCAATGTGGCTAGCTGCTTGCTCATGTGAGCAGCTTGCATTAGCAATCCTGCCCGTGTAGGATTCGCAGCAGCTTCGAGTTCGCTCATGCGAATAAACAGCTCCTCCAGTTTTCCGAATCGCTGTGCCAGTTGCTTTTGTTGTTGCTCCAGTTCTTTTACACTATCGGCTGTTGGTTTTCTTTCCTGAGCGGACAATGGCATCGCATTAAAGCTGATGTCAGAAAGCACGGATCCCATACAAAGAAGTGCGAAAATAACCGAATACCAGAAAGCATTTTGAGTTCTCATTTGAGCAAATCCAACAGTTGTTTTTTCTGTTCTTGCTTGGTCTTTTCCAAAACTTTGCTTTGATCGTCGATCATTCCGCGGACCATATCAATGACTTCATTGAAATCTTGGATATCGATCATGTCATTGAGAATTGTCGTCAACGCGGCAATGATTTGATTGCTCTTGCTGATCGAGCTCGGAAGCAATTCAGACAGGTTCGACTCGGATTTTGCCGACTTGGAGTAACTCTTTTCAATGGCGCGGATATCGCTCGCCATCGGCCCCCAGGACTGGTCCAGCACCTCTAGCAATGGCTTTCGAATCTTGTCCTCCAGTCTTGTTCGTCGATCGATACTGTCGATTCGATTGTTGATCAATTCTTGATTGATTTGATTAATTTCGCGTTCAACACCGCGAAGCTCACCTTCGGATTTCGTCATCTGCGATTCCGCTTGTTGAGAACGCAGCATTTGCATTCTCTCTCGTCTGGCTGGAGTATTCTCTTCCGCTTCGTTTATTTCAACGGCGTCAACGTCATTCGACCTCTCTGCTGCAGTATCCTTTGCAGCATCGGCAGTGGGTAAACTGTCCTTGGAGGCCCGTTGCATGTTTACCAATAGATTTCGCATTTGAGACAGTTCGCCAATGATTTGTTCCAGACGTGCCCGCATTGCTAGCTCTCTTCGTTCAAGCATGATGAGCAACTGATCGGGAGTTACCACGCCCAGTTGGATCAGGCTTGCACGGCCGACATGCGGTTCATTTAGTAGATTCAAATAATCTTCAGCGGCCAGAGTGAGTCCGAGCGTTGAGCCAACTTTGGCCACCAATTGTCCGCT
>JAYVBW010000455.1:0-4505 GCA_043750255.1 Pirellula sp. | reverse complement strand
GCCAATAATTACACGACGAACGTTAACTATTTGTGGAGAAACTTCACCACGACAGAAGGTGGACACGGAGGGACAAGTGCGTTCGGATTCCGTATTGGTGACCCGGGAAAGGCAGTTGGGCAAGCGAACCCGCTACAGTTAGTTTCCAATAATTTTTCGTTCCCAGCCACTTGGGAAAGTGGCGACCCAGTTCGCTTTTCGATGAACTATCAATTTCCGTTCGGTGCTGGGGCTAGTGGGGATCTTCTGAGAGTCTCATTAGTTGAGGTCGTTGACCCAACAACGAACGTTGTGCGTCAAACAACAGTCGTCGGTTATGCTCCATCGTGGCAGCAATTGGTAATGGACATGAGTTCATTTGCTGGATCCACAGGCGTTTATTTTATCTCCTACGACTATCTTTCAGGCCCCGGGACCATGGATCCTAATGCGGGCGTATTAATGGATGATTTCTACTTGGGAATCTGGACGCCTAGATATTCGCCATTGGATACGTACCTGGCAATTGCAAACGAGTCATTTGAGGGCACGACTTCAACTGCCACGCTTGGGGTGCTATTCGATCCCACCTCCGTTGGCACGGGACAAAACCTTTGGCACTTCCGCAATGTCGGATCTGATAGAAATCACCAGGGATCCAATGCACTTGCATTCCAGACGAACGGTGGAAACTCGATGGCGGCTGGAGCGTTTGGTGATATCGTTTCGAATCCCATTGACTTGAGCAATGAAACGGGAACTGGGCTTTACTTCACATATGACTTCAATCCGCACGATAACAACGAACGGCTCGATGCCTTCTATCGGATCGCGGGCAGACCAGACGTTCTGATAGCGAGCAGTGTGCCCACATTTGGTGCGGTAACGCTTGCACGGACGCAAGGGCAATGGGAGCAAGCTCGAGTGGATTTGCGACAATTCGAAGGTGAAGTCGGAAACCTAGTATTTATGTACGACACTCAAGGTGCAAATCCAGCGGGGTCAGGCGATACAGGCTATGCCTATGTCGATGATGTGAAAATAGGCTTGCGATCTCGTGGCGAACGAGTGACGAACATCGGTTCGGCCAGAACTTTTACCAACTCTCGATTTGGTGGCACTAGCGGAGAATACCAAGTCGAAATCCGAAAGTCCGATGCCTCGTCGCTGTCGCCATTCGGAAATCCAATTCCAAAAGAGCGCTATGATCGCGGTTCGTTCAGTACTTCTCTCCTATTCCAAGCCGGGCTGGTGATACCTGACAAGAGCATCATGGAACTGAGCGATGGTGCAAATCGAGTCAAGTTCCAATTTACGTATGATGGGACCTTTGGCTTTGGTAATAGCCCGATCGTCATTTCTGCCACATCGACTTCGTGGCAATTGGCTGTTTCGGTCCGCGATGCTATCAACACCATATTCATGCAAAACCGACTGAGAATCAGCGCTGCCAACAGCAACGGCGTGGATACCGGTTTGGCCGCTAAGAACAGCTTAATCAACCTCGTCGGCGATGTTGAGTTTATTAGTGGCGCCAATCTCTTCGGCCCCAACGGAGTACTGTTATTCAACGGTTTCGGCGATCAGAATGTCGCTCGAGATCAAGGGCAGTTTGTCGTAAACGCGAACACGATTTCCGATTCGCGGGACTACGCTGTCTGGTCTGCGCCAGCCGACTTGTATTATGAAGATGGTCGAGCCCAACAGCCCCTTTGGGTAGATATTCCTGGTATCAGATTCCTGCCTAATCACGTCATTCCACCTACTCTCGGTGGCGCGTATTCACGCAATTTGCCAGTTCTGAATAGAGTACCATTTGGCGTCGCGGCTGGATCGGTGGCGGAACGAGCGGGCGTCGCGCCGGGGATGATCGTGGTCAACAACATTCTCGATTCGAGCGGACTCGGTGGACTTCACGTCGAAGGGCAAACTCCGACTTGGCGTATAACAGCCTTCCCAGGAGTAAGAGAACGTACACCAAATAGTAATAGTACGGGCGTCGCGGCTTCGTTTGACGCTGATCACTCGGGAACAACCTTGGACGACCGGGATATGCTTGTCATTGACTATGCGCGTCAAACAGTTCGGTTTGAATTCGAGGACATCGCAGGTGGTAGTGCAGCCCAGCCTGTCAATGGCAGTGGCCAAGTCGGTGGAAACGGTTGGAGTTCAGATAACATTCCGATTTACTATAGAGAAGATGGTGGAACTGCCTATTTCCGACCAGACCCACCTTGGAATAGCGGTTACGCAACGGATGAAGTCGTAAAGGCGATACGGGATTCGGTTCTCGGCAGTACGTTGGTAACTAATGGCACAACGCAAAATTTAAAAAGCTGGGTTGAACCTCAAGCGCAGGTCATTTTCGGTATTGACCGTGCGGATCCACTTACAACGATTTGGCCGACTGCTTCAATCGTCATTCGTGGTCCGCAAAATATTCAGTATCAAAATGTCGTCGGTCAGGGGAATCCGCTCTTAATTCAGCGTCTCGGTGAATACACTGCGGCGCCTTTCTTGAGAGCCGTCAATAATACGATCATTGGAAACGATGGACGTGCTCCGTTCAACGCACAGTCCGTCGATTCCAACACCAACGACACAATCGCTGGCGCAACGGAAACATGGCAAGGTGTTGGAATCAATCCGAACCAATATGTCGTCAATGGAACGCTGACAGCCGATCCTCTTTCTACAGGCTCCTCGGACGTAGACATCTACAAATTCAAGCTTGAGGTAGGTGAGCGCGTTCGCATCAACGTCGATACCGTCGACGTCCCATTACCAGGAGTTTCATTGGACTCCGTCCTTAAGGTGTTTGACGCGAAGGGGATTGCTCAAATCATCGGTGGCGGCTTGGACCCCACGACCATCGATAATCGAGCGGCGGTTGGCGAAATTCCTGGACGGGATCCCTACGTAGATTTCACGGCATCCAAAGCAGGCGTTTACTACGCTGCTGTGAGTTCGTCGGGGAACTCGGGCTTCGACCCCCTATCGCTTGCCGATCGCCGACGCGGTGGAACAAGTGGCAACTATCAATTGTCGCTCGAAGTGTTGAAGCCAAACAATTTTGTGGTCACTGTCGAAGACTTCAATACTTACCAAGATGGCGAAACATTTACGATTAGTCAAATTGCGGATCTTGCGAACTCCACGGATAACTCTAAAACGTTTCAAATCGTAAAGGTAACGGGATTAAGTGCATCACCTCCAGCAAATGGTAATATTCCCGTTTACATTGAAAGCACTTACAGTGTCCCAGACATCGCCCGGGCGATTGCAGGTGCAATCAATTCATCAGGTTTAAATAATACTCAAACTCTTTCGAACGGCGCGTTCGGGACAGCAAGCCCCCTCGCACCGGTGTCGGCAATTGCGCTAGGTGGGGTCAGCGGATTCGAGCCAACTTATGGGCTTGCTACCAACACGCCGAACGGTAACGTCGACGTTGGAGTCAATTCCGGCAACATTCGTGGACCGGAGTTGCAAGCGGGACTCAACCGATATCGAGGCGTTGAGGATTTCGGATCCGGCAACGACGTAGCGCCATTTGATTTCCATCTCACCGTCAGTCAATCCAACAGCATCACCAATTCTGTATCCGTTTTCCAAGGACATTTCGATCGAGGCTTCGGACACAATAGGGGCATCCTTGCTTCGCAGACTTCACTGCCTGTGTTGCCGCTTGTTGATAGCCCAGTGACATCCCAGGGAAATGGTTCAACCGAAAAATATGTCGTCATTCGAAACGCGTACGCCATCACTTCGAGCGTGAGCCGTCGAATCGATGGTCAGCGAGGCGGAAATAATTTGAATCAGATACTCCCGGAGACTGGTATTTTTGTCTCCGGTGGTGCATCGCCTACGTTGCTGAACAACGTTTTAGTAAATGTGCAAAGTCCCATCATTCAAGAAAGGCCAAGTGTTGGGAACCGCAATGCAGTTCGGCCGTCAGCAGTCATCATCGGTGGTTCTACGTATCAGTACATCGAACCTGCTAGTTCCTTTGCCAATATGTACAACCCTGTTGAGGGTGTACCAACGAACGTTCCGTTTACGGACAGAGACTTTAACTTTACTGCTGGCGACACGGAACAGTTATTTGTGGATGCACCTGGTGGTAATTTCTTGCCTGCTGCCGGTTCACGTGTGATTGATAGTTCGATTGACTCGCTGCCGGATCGTGAAGCGTTCCGAGCGGTCAAATTGGCTGTGGGTATATCGCCATCACCAGTCCTCGCACCGGACCGTGATCAGAGCGGTCAGTTGCGCGCCGATGATCCGAACGTAGCGCCGCCCAGCGGTTTGGGTGGTAACGTGTTCAAGGATCGCGGTGCGATCGACCGAGCTGACTTCGTCGGTCCGACCGCCATCTCTTTGAATCCAGTCGATAACGATGCACAAGGTGTCGATATTGATCCGACGATTTCTGTTGTGCGTTTAACGAAGGGTGTTTATCCAGAATTCCGCATTCAACTCAAAGACGGCTTTGAAACAGGAAACTTGCAAGCTGGTACCGGCAT
>JAYVBW010000454.1:0-5581 GCA_043750255.1 Pirellula sp. | reverse complement strand
GGCGTCGATCACAAGTCGGGCAGAGCCTAGTTTGCCAGCAAAACTTTCAACCCGTACGATTGAATTGCGATGAAATTCAATCGATTTGAATAAGCCAAGGTTCTCAGCCAAATTTATTCTTGGCAAAAAGATGGTTGGCAGAAAGATAAACACAAGGATCACTAAGGATTAGTAGTAATAGTGCGTTGGTTAGATCTAGATCAGTCGTCAAAAAGAGGGCATCATGCACCCAATCGAGCAACGGCTCCCATTTTTTTGCCAACCATTTTTTTGCCAAATTGAATTGCGTGGTATTGCTGCTATTCTTGCACTGGCCCGACTTGTGATCGACGCCACAAAAGTCATTGAGCTTAAACTGCGTTGTACGTTTGACAATATGCTTTTCGCTCATCGTTGCTTGAAAATTGCACATGCCGAACCAGTCCTCAACGCTCGATAGAGTACTAATCTTTCATGGCGGGACCGCGATTTTGGAGGACGGCAAACTCGCCGATCTCCTCGTGCTGAACCGACGCCTGCAAGTGAAGCAAGTTTTTCTTCGCGGCCAGCGATTTTCAGCCTAATATCGAGGCCGATCGGTTGGATTCGCGGCAATTCGCCACAACCCGAGACCAACCCAATGAGTGAGACCTACTTCGGCTACCAAAGACGGGCGAGGCATGTTAAGTTCTGTGGGATTTTGGTCTGCATTGCTTCGATTTCGGGGCGAAGCGGCCACGGATTTCCTCAACCCGCGAACTGTTAGGTCTCTGCCGTGCCTAGACGCACCGATATTAAAAAAATTCTGTTGATTGGTTCTGGCCCGATTATTATCGGCCAAGCTTGCGAATTCGACTATTCGGGCACGCAAGCGTGCAAGGCGTTGCGAGAAGAAGGCTACGAAGTAGTCCTGGTCAATAGCAATCCTGCCACTATTATGACCGACCCAGCGACGGCGGATAGGACTTACATTGAACCCTTGACCTGGGAAATGGTTGCCAAGGTCATTGAGCGAGAACGTCCGGATGCGCTGCTGCCCACACTCGGCGGCCAAACGGCACTCAACATTGCTATGGAATTGGCTAAGAATGGGGTATTAGAGCAGTTTAAGTGCGAGATGATCGGTGCCAATCCGGAAGTCATTCACAAAGCCGAAGCTCGCGACGCATTCAAGCTCGCCATGGAAAAAATCGGCATGAGTGTCTGCAAAGGATCGGTCGTTCACACCATCGAAGAAGCCCGCAAGACACTCGCTGAAGTCGGTTTGCCATGCATTATTCGTCCAAGCTTTACCATGGGCGGGAGCGGATCCGCAATTGCGTACAATCGAGATGACTTCGATGACTTGGTATTAAACGGATTGACTCTTTCGCCCATTACCGAAGTCCTCATCGAGGAATCGATTATCGGCTGGAAAGAGTATGAGATGGAGGTCATGCGAGACGCAGACGATAATGTGGTCATCATTTGCGCCATCGAAAACTTTGATCCGATGGGTGTGCACACCGGAGACTCTATTACGGTTGCGCCAGCACAAACACTGACCGATAAAGAATACCAGCGCATGCGAGATGCAAGCTTAGCGATCATTCGCGAGATTGGTGTTGAAACCGGTGGCTCCAACATTCAATTCGCGATTCATCCACAAAACGGGAAAATGATCGTCATCGAAATGAATCCCCGAGTGAGTCGTTCGAGCGCTTTGGCAAGTAAAGCGACAGGTTTCCCAATTGCCAAAATCGCTGCCAAACTCGCTGTAGGTTTCCGTTTGTGGGAGCTTCAAAACGACATCACGAAGAAGACCCAAGCGTGCTTCGAACCGACCATTGACTATGTGGTTACTAAGATCCCTCGCTTTGCATTCGAGAAGTTCCCCGAAGCAGACTCGACTCTGACGACTCAAATGAAGAGTGTCGGAGAGACAATGGCGATCGGTCGAACTTTCAAGGAGTCTTTTCAAAAAGCCTTGCGAGGACTGGAGGTGGGAGCCTTCGGATTCGGTTCGGATAGCAAAGATCTATGGTTTACCGACCGCAGACCCGACGATGAAGAAATTCGGAGCAAGCTGTCGCGTCCCAATGCAGAACGAGTTTGGTACATCCGTTACGCTATGTTAGGTGGAATGAGCATTGACGAGATCTATTCGATAACGAACATCGATAAATGGTTTTTGGACCAACTGCAAGAACTGGTTGAAATCGAAAATCGCTTGCGTGAAATTGGCTCACTCTCCGGTATGGATGCATTAACCATGCGACAGGTCAAGCAGTTCGGATTCTCAGACCGACAGCTTGCAACGTTACTTAATAGCGACGATGGTGAAGTTCGCGAATGGCGAAAGTCGCGAGGCGTGGTTGCAACTTACAAATCCGTTGACACCTGTGCGGCTGAGTTCGAGGCCTACACTCCTTACTATTACAGTACGTATGAAACGGAAAACGAGACGCCCCCTAAAGGAGATAAAAAACGCGTCATCATTCTCGGTGGTGGCCCGAATCGTATTGGTCAAGGAATCGAATTTGATTATTGCTGTTGCCACGCCAGCTATGCACTTCGCGAGCTCGGCATCGAATCAATAATGGTCAATAGCAATCCGGAAACAGTAAGCACGGACTACGATACGAGCGACATGCTCTTCTTCGAACCGCTCACCACGGAAGATGTTTTAAACATAGTCGATACAGTGCAACCGGATGGAGTAATTGTTCAGTTCGGGGGCCAAACGCCCCTCAACTTGGCCAGGGCGCTCGCCAACGAAGGTGTACCGATCATCGGCACCAGCGTGGACACAATTGAGGACGCAGAAGACCGCGAGAAATTTCAAGTGCTGCTCAATGAGTTAAAGATCAAGCAGCCCGCCAACGGTATTGCTCGGACCATGGCCCAGGCCCGGTCTGAAGTGCAAAAGATTGGATTCCCCTGCTTGGTACGTCCGAGTTTTGTGCTTGGCGGTCGGGCCATGGAAATCTGCTATGACCATTCTCAGTTCGAACGCTTTGTTGCCGAGGCGTTCGTCGTCGCCCAAGGCCAGCCGGTATTGATCGATCGATTTCTCGAGGACGCAACCGAAGTGGACGTCGATGCCGTTTCCGATGGTGACGATGTCATTATCATGGGGATCATGGAACATATCGAGGAGGCGGGCGTGCATTCGGGTGACTCCGCTTGTGTGATTCCTTCGTTCTCGCTCAGCCAAGAGGTGCTCGCTGAGATTCGCCAAGCGACCGACGCGATGGCCAGACGATTGAAGGTTGTTGGGTTGATGAATGTTCAGTTTGCAATCAAAGAAGAAGATGGCAAGTCGGTTGTTTACGTGTTGGAAGTCAATCCTCGAGCGAGCCGCACTGTTCCATTCGTTGCCAAAGCGACAGGAACTGCGGTCGCCAATATTGCAACCAAAGTAATGGTTGGGAAAAAATTGAAAGACCTAGGCATTACGAGCGAACCTATCCCTCGAAGCGTCTCCGTAAAAGAGTCGGTGTTTCCGTTCCGCAAGTTTGCAGGGGTCGACATTGTCTTAGGCCCGGAAATGCGGAGCACCGGTGAAGTGATGGGTATTAGTGATGAATTTCCAATTGCTTTCAATAAGAGCCAGATCGCAGCCGGTGTTGTTTTGCCGAGCTCTGGCAACGTTTTTTTGAGTATCGCGTCCCGACATCGCGATGGCATTACCGACATGGCGCAGCAACTGCACGATATGGGTTATAAACTTCTTGCGACCGCTGGAACTGCACTAGTATTGGAACGAGCCAACATACCTGTATCCAAGGTGAAAAAGCTTGCGGAAGGAAACCCTAATTTGATCGACTACCTTAAGAACGATGAGGTATCGTTGATCATCAATACCCCCAGCGGCAAGGGGGCGAGAACCGACGAAGGCCGAATTCGTGCTGCGGCTGTTCAATCCGGCGTGCCTTGCATTACAACGATCGCGGCTGCTCGAATGGCGGTAGAGGCCATGTTGGTAATGCGGACAAAGCCGATGACCGTTATGTCGTTGCAAGAACGATTTGCGAATTAAGCGGGCTATGCGCTGACGTCCCATGCCACTGACTTTAGTTGCTGCTTGCACAGAAGCAGTGGCACCACGCAGACTGGAGCTCTGTGTGTTTCATAATTCCACCACAAAGCATCCAAAGACACGGGGAATAGCCATGGGTGGAGCGATTTGGCCTCGATTTTAGACGATATATGACTTAGTTAAGTCTATTCCAGCCGCTTTTGACCAAGTTGGGATTGGAGGAATGACGGGAGATGCCTAATCTACCAGGGTGTTCTAGGAAAAATTTCGCGCAAATAGCTGTGACTTCGTTGCCAATGAGTTTGGGTCCGTGAAACGACCGCAATTTCTTGTTGGATGAGTCGAGTGGAGGCCGAACCATTTTTTGGAATCCGCCTTGAATTATTAGTCGATCCACTTGAGCCATGCATGCGTAATCCTAAAGAACTGTTAGTCGCTTCCAAAGCCTTTACGTCCGAGACGAAATGGATCAGTTGGTGGCATTTGCTCACGGCGATGGCTTGCTATGCGATTAGTCTAGTCATCGCTAGTTCTGATTTTTTCCCGATGTTTGTGCGCATTTTCAGTAGCTGTGTAAGCGGACTTGTTATTGTTCGATTGTTTATCATTTACCATGATTACAATCATGGCGCTATCTTGCGGAAATCATGGATTGCAGCGTCCATTCTAAAACTTTATGGGTTGCTGGTCCTCAGTCCATCCAGCGTTTGGTCACATTCCCATGATCATCATCACAAGCACAACTCACGGTCATCTGGTAGCAATTCCGGATCTTATCCGTTGATGACTCGCGACGAGTACCGCAATGCAGATCGTTGGAAACGGTTTGGCTATGCCGTCTCGCGGCATCCGATTACCGTGTTCAGCGGCTACCTTACCGTATTCTTGTATGGAATGACGATTCGATCATTTTTCCTACATCCCAAAAAGCATTTCGACGCTGGCGTGGCCGTGGTCTTGCACGTTGCCTTGCTAACGTTTTGTTGGATGCAGGGTTGGGATATTCTTCTTCTGGGAATGCTAATTCCACTGACGATTGCTTGTGGTTTAGGCGCATATCTGTTTTATGCTCAGCATAATTTTCCGACATGCAAATTGCATCGGCGGGAAGATTGGCACTACGTTGTAGCAGCCTTGAAGTCGTCTAGTTACATTCGCATGAGCAATCTGATGCATTGGTTCACAGGCAACGTTGGTTACCATCATGTTCACCACTTGAATGCAAAGATCCCGTTCTATCGATTGCCCGAAGCAATGGCAGCAATGGAAGAACTTCAAACACCGGGAACGACGTCCTTGCATCCACGCGACATCCTTGCTTGCTTCCGACTCAAAGTGTGGGATGTCGACCGCGGCCATTTCATTTCGTTCCGGGAGGCCACTAAAGCTTAAGTGTGACACGGATCAAGATCAATAAGCTTCGTGAAGCATCACATTTATTCGGCAATGCTACTCAGCCAGATTGGCTTTGCGTCATCGGTTGTGGCGAAGCGAACGGCGTCGGATAAGTCTGCGGCTTTCCCGGAAATTTTCACAGGGCCTTGAATCGGAGCTGTACTTTTGACACGAAGCGTTATCTTT
>JAYVBW010000453.1:0-10583 GCA_043750255.1 Pirellula sp. | reverse complement strand
CCTCATCATTACCCACATTTCCAAGTAGTTTGTGCGCGTCCTGGATTGGCGTATGTTGTTGGCTGCCAAGCGTTTACCAATTGCATGCAAATCTGTTGTGATTTGCTTCCTTGAGCCAGCGCTGCATTTATTAGGCAGGGGGAAGGGATTATCCTGCGCGTTTTCATCGTGGTAGCAGGGACTGGTCGCTAAGGATTAAAAGGAGTCGGATGATGGATGGAGTCTGTCGTGATAGTATTGAACAACAAGCAATGGGTCAGCGAGAATTTTCAAACGTGCGATCTTGGCGACGCTCGAAGGACCAAGAGGCTTTTGAAGGTGGCCGAAAGCATGGTGGATGCACCTGATGAGTCTTTACCCGGCCAAAACCCTGATTGGGCCGATCTGAAAGCGGCCTATCGATTGTTCGATACTGATGAGGCAACCTTTGAAGCTATCTGTGAGCCTCATTGGAAGCAGACTCGAAACACAAAGAAAGGCCGCTATTTGCTGATCAGCGATACGACCGACCTGAATTACACTTGGCATTCTGCAACGGAAGGGTTGGGAATGTTGGGTGACGGTCAGGGGCGTGGCATTCAGTTGCACGCATGCTTGATGTACGATGTCGGTGAAAAACAGATTGTTGGTCTCGCTGGAGCCCTCACCTATTACCGAGCGTTCAAACCCAAAAATGAGACACGAGCACAACGCTTAGCAAGAGACCGCGAAAGCGTCGTCTGGGGTAATCTTGTCGAGCAAGTTGGCACGGCTCCGGAAGATTCGCAATGGATTCACGTCTTTGATCGAGGCGGAGACTATTTCGAAGCGATCTGCCGAATCAAACTTACTAACAATGACTGGGTGATTCGAGCGTCGAAGCTAAACCGCAATGTATTGGATCGCAATGGCAAGAAGACTAAGCTTTCAGAAGCCATAAAAGACGCGACGGAGCTTGGTACTTTCACGATTAACCTTCGTAGTACCCCTAGACATTCGGCGAGAACAGCCAAGTTGAAGCTATCTTACTGCGAGGTAACTTTCCCAGCTCCTGTGCATAAGAGTCCCTGGTTGAAACAATGCCAGATCAAGCAATTGCCGATGCGCGTCGTCATAGCAAAAGAGGTGGATACACCCAAAGGGAACCAACCGATCTGCTGGGTGATCTTGACTAGCCTTCCCATCGAGAGCTTTGCTGATGCTTGGTCGGTATTAGAATACTACGAACATCGCTGGATGATCGAGGAATACAACCGCGTTGCTAAATCGGGATGTTCTATTGAGAAGCATGCATTGCGAACAGCCGATAGGCTCGAAGCAATGATTGGTTTAACTAGCGTCGTTGCTGTCCGGTTGTTCCAATTGAAACTCGTTGGCCGCAACCAGCCAGACGCCAAAGCGGCAACACATGTGCCATCGACATGGCTGAAGTGCCTCAAGCTGCTGCGTCCCAAAGTAAGACTCACCGAAATGACCGTCTATACTTTCTTTCGAGAGCTTGCTAAGTTGGGAGGCTTCCTCGGTCGCAAACACGATGGCGAACCGGGATGGCAAACGATCTGGAAGGGCTACCAAAGACTACACCAAACAGCCATTGGTATAGCGCTCGCACAACGCTAAAATAAGACAGAAATGTGGGTAATGATGAGTCAGGCTCAATGGATTGCATAGGCATATTCAAATTCAATCGTACAGGTCGAAAAATTTCACCTATGCATTCCATTCCTGGTTACCACGGTCGCTATCTCAGAGTCGATTTGTCGACTGGTATCTCCACCGAGATCCTTCTTGAATCGCAGCTCTTGAGAGAGTATCTAGGGGGAAGCGGCCTGGGTGTTGCATTGATGCTGAAGGAAGGTGCAGCCACTGTGGATCCGCTTGCGCCCGAAGCGGTGCTGGCCTTTGTGTTCAGTCCACTAGTCGGAAGTCCTTTGACGACGTCTGCAAAATTTGCCGTCGTCAGCAAGAGCCCGCTAACGGAAAGATTGAACGATTCGCTCGCCAGCAGTGGTTTTGCGTTGGCTGGGAAAAAGACGGGCTATGATGCGATCGTGCTAGTGGGGCGGGCTGAGAAACTCTCGATCTTGTTGATTGACGAACATCGCGTGCGGCTGGAGTCAGCAGAAGAATTGGTTGGTTTCTCCAATCGAAAAACGCAGGAGAATCTGCTCAGTCGATTCGGCCCGGAATTTCAAACCGCCACGATTGGCCCTGCCGGCGAAAGACTCGTTCCGTACGCCACGATTTCTCATGATGGTCGACATGCCGGCCGCGGAGGCAGCGGCGCAGTGCTTGGCTCGAAGAACATCAAGGCGATTGCAGTTCGAGGAACTCGGCGAGTGCATTGGGCGAATCCACCGGGGTTGATGAGTCTTGCAAAGAAACTGTCTCAAAAATCTTTTGGTCCGGCGACCGCTAAATATCGAGAACTAGGGACCGCTTCGAATTTATTGATGTTCAATCGACTGAACGTCCTGCCGACTCGAAATTTCCAACAGGGGAGCTTCGCGAACGCCGTAGCCATCTCGCCGGAAGAACTGAATGTGACTCGCGATCGCACCCGATCCTCCTGTGCGGCCTGTACGATTGGCTGCGAACATCTTTATAGCCTGAAGAGCGGCGACGGATCCGTGCGTCTAGAGTATGAAAATCTGTTTGCCCTCGGCCCATTGTGCGGCATTGATAACCCCGAAATCGTCCTCGAGGCAACAAGGCGTTGCGATGACGCAGGACTCGACACCATCAGTGCAGGTGGAACAATTGGTTTTGCCATGGAATGCGCCGAGCGAGGACTTTTAGATGCGCCCTGGCTGCGATTCGGAGATGGGAATGCGTTGTTGCGAGCATTGGACTCGATCGTCAGCGGCGAAGAGATCGGTCCTCTCTTGGCGATGGGAAGCCGTCGCATGGCGACGGAGATTGGTCAAGATTCGATCAATTTTGCACCCCAAGTCAAAGGGCTAGAACTGCCTGGTTATGACCCTCGCGGATTGCAGATGATGGCACTCGGATTCGCAGTGAGCACTCGCGGAGCTGATCACAATCGCTCCGGGGCATATGAAATTGATTTTTCGGAAGCGGTCGATCGTCGCAATGTCGGCCCCGAGTCCGCTCATCTGGCCGTGGAAACCGAAGACAAAGCGGCACTGATGGACTCACTGATTCTATGTAAATTCCTGCGAGGAATCTTTGCAGACCTCTTTGAGGAGTCAGCAGAAATTCTAAGCCTAGTCACTGGCTGGGAAGTGACCGCAACGGAACTCCGCGCTACGGCTCAACGAATCGTAACGGCTAAAAAGCGATTCAACATTCTTGCGGGCTGGACTCCTTCCGAAGACACCCTGCCCCCACGAATGCTGCAAAAGGCACTCCCGGAAGATTCTCGCTCGCAATTGTCTGCGGAACGCCTTGCCTCCCTGGTTAAAGCGTACAATCTGGCTCGAGGATGGAGCGAGGAAGGCTGGCTACCCGTAGGACAGGCTGCCAGCCTGTCTGTTGGCTAAACTGAGCCGCAGGCGCTAGCAGTCTGTTCCACGAACTTTTTAACGATAGACAATATGCCCGAAACATTTATTCTCATTCCCGGCCGAACAACAGATCAAGGTTGCGGTGTCAGCGAAGGAAAATTCAAGGAAAAATACCTGAACGCTGTAAATGCCTTGCAGGTAGCTCCTGGCGATATGGACCGACTCGGGTTGTCCGAAGGCGATCGTGTACGGCTAACCGGTGAAGAAGGCCAATCCGTCGAGGTCTGTATCACGGCTGCGAAAAAAGATGAGTTGCCGGAAGGACTTTTATTCATTGCGTACGGAGATATTTCCAGCCAGCTCATGACCGGTGATACTCACGGTTCGGGGATGCCAACTAGCAAGGGAATGGAAGTGACGATGGAATTGTTACAGAAGGCTACATCATGACTTATGCCGCTACACAGGTTTACGCACCCACTCCCAGTATTCCTGGCGAGCTGAAAGTCATTCAGGACGCTACGTGCACTTTTTGCGGCTGCGTTTGCGATGACATCGAACTGACTGTCAAAGACGACCATATCATCGAAGCCAAGCGAGCCTGTGTGTTGGGCAAAGCTTGGTTTTTGAATCATAGCATTGAAGATCGACCAAGCTGCATGGTCGATGGCAAACCTGCAACGCTTGAACAGGGCTACGATCGAGCAGCCCAAATCCTCACGGATGGCAAGTACCCAATCATTTACGGTCTTAGCGATTCGCCGTGTGAAGCACAGCGAGTCGCCGTCAGTATTGCCGATTGGATCAAGGGAACGATCGACACGACCACCAGTGTTTGTCACGGACCTTCTGGAATGGCATTTCAGGGGGTCGGCGAAGTAACTTGTTCGCTGGGCGAAGTGGCGAATCGAGGCGATTTGATCATGTTCTGGGGTTCCAATCCTGCGGAGAGTCATCCTCGCCATTTCACCAAATATAGCCTAATGCCCAAAGGGATGTTCCTGCCAAACGGACGCAAAGATCGCACCTGCGTGCTAGTGGATGTTCGGAAAACAAAGAGTGCCAAAGCGGCCGACATTTTTATTCAGATCAAGCCAAAGAGGGACTTCGAGGCCCTTTGGACTTTGAGAGCGCTCGCAAAGGGCCTCGATCTGGATCCGGAACTGGTGCGACGGGAAACGGGAGTTGAATTCCCGGTGTGGACCGATCTGATGGATCGTATGAAAGCATGTAAATTCGGAGTGATTTTCTTTGGGATGGGCCTGACCATGACTCGGGGCAAACACGCGAACAGCGAGGCGATTCTAGCTCTGACACGCGACATGAATGAGCACACTCGATTTGTAGCTAAACCGAATCGAGGACACGGCAATGTGACCGGAGCGGACAATGTAGTTTCATGGCGAACTGGCTATCCATTTGGCGTCAATCATTCACGAGGTTACCCTCGTTTTAATCCTGGTGAGTACACAACGTCCGACACTTTAGCCAATCGAGAGGCTGACTGCGGAATGACTATTGCCTGTGATCCGATGGCCAATTTCTCGCAGCCTGCTCGAGAGCATCTGGCTTCGATTCCTTTCATTGCACTCGACACCAAAGAAACGCCGACGACTCGAGCCGCGGCGGTTGCATTCACGGTGGCGACTTACGGAATCAATACCGGAGGAACCGTTTACCGGATGGACGACGTGCCGATTCCGCTTCGTCCCGCTTTCCCGTCACCTCACCCCAGCGACTACGACGTACTGACGGCGATCGAAGAACGAGTAAAGAAAATTCTGGGTGTAATTGCCCCTTGAATCTGGGAATCACAAGATTGCGGCAGTTGGCCGGGAATCGCTATTCAGGATCTTAGTGGGTTCCGGGTTGATATGGGAAATCTTTTTGCCTTTACGTTTAAACCATCGCAATCCGTTGTTCACTCAGCCATCGCAGGTCCGCCATCAAAAGTTCGGACTGTCCTATCTCGGATGCAAGTCCCGGAGCCATTCGCTTGGCCTGTTTTACAAGCTCGTCAAGTTTGATACCGTGAAACGGTCCGAAGCCTGGAACCAGTATTGCGCCAGCCATGGAACCTACATCTGATTTTGGCTCGATACCCGAAATGGCCGCGACATCTAGCAAAACATATCGACGAACAGTGTCGCGATCTGAGTCTCGTGGACGCAAGAGTCCGCCGTCTTCGATAATTAACCCACGCAGCATCGCATCAGACAAAGAACGCGAAAATTCTGTGATGGTATAGCCATCTTTCACTGCTACTTTTGCAACGTTTGCTCGCGTCGGCCTGGATGTTTGAAACGTCGCTTGTTGAATTTCGAGCGGCATTAAGAAACCGCTATGCTGGATTTCGCGTCGCAATCGGATGGGCGAGCTTCTAATTTGGCTAAACTCGGTTCCTTCCATGTCCAATAGCTTTTCAAGGTCACCGTTTAGCGACGAGAAGTAACCGGCACCATCGACGTACTCGACCAGCACCGCGTCTGGTATTACCGCTCGCAATGCATTGCGTGACGTTACAGTTTGATCAACATTCTTGTGCGACACACTTCCGGAATCGCCAGCGTAGAATTGCGATTGCACACAAACCCGGCGGAATCTCCCTTCCGTGGCGAAAGGCAAAACAAAATCGAATGCTCTGGACTTGGTCTTCTTTATTGATGCCACGCTTTTCTTCGCACCAACTAGCGATTTTATTGTCGAAAGCGTAACGTCATTGGAATTGTAATCGATGTTGGGATTCAATCCCCATTCGGCGAGCCGTGCACGCAGCAGCGTTTCTGGGTCATGTCCCCCAGTCGCTGCTACCGAGCCTCGTACTTTGAATGCGACAAGTGGGCCAAGAAAATCCTTTTCCTTTCCAAACGACTTCAGTGCGAAAAAGCTATGCCCAATGCTCCAAAGCTGTGAGACATAAGTTTCATCACTAAGAAGAAACTTGATGTAGTAATCCAGAAGGATGGCTTGTCGCTTTGGAGACTCTTTTAACGCCGCAACCGCGTCCATATACCTTTGTGACGGCAATACCCGAGGTATCGAACCGTCCGCTGTCTTGTGTATCGGGTTCTTCTTGTTTGTAGGCTTCGTGAAGCTGGGAAACACGGATAGCTTCACAGTATCGCGAAGGTACAGAGGTAATTGACACTTTGCGTTGTTGTCACTCTTGCCAGTCACCAGAAATAGAATCGACGCAAATTGAGCGAGCGAACTCGACGCTTCTGCGAAATCGAGTTGGTTCGCGTTTTGAATAAATGCGGAAGCGATCTCCAGCGGGTCGCATTGTGTAGGATCGGCAAAATTTGAGGTCACTTTTCCCATTAGCTCGAACGTGTCCGCAATATTGGCCAATTCGCTTTGGAATTGAACAGTATCTCGAATGTCCCCAAGTGAGGGCGTGATCCAGACGTCGAACTCACGAAGCTTGTCTTTGGTGGATAGAACAATCTTGGGAATTTTCAACTTGCCACCATTGCCACACGACTTACGTCGACAAATTTTGCGACTGCCTTTGCGAGGACTCGCGACAATTCAGGGGGAACCGCATTACCCACCAATCGATATCCTTCAATAACCGATACTTTTTCGGAGGTGAACGTGAAACTATCTGGAAATGACTGTAGTCTCGCACATTCTCGAAGCGTAAATGGGCGATTTCGAAGCGGATGAAGAAAATACCTAGGATTGTGAAAATTGGTGAGGACCGTTGGCGCGGGTTGATTCCAAATTGGTCTTTTGAATATACCAGAACAAAACATAGCCCCCTTTAGGTCAAACTTGCCATTTATCTCTTTTAGATACCCACTTGCGAGGAGAGTACTTATTTCAGGGCTTGCATTTTTGATGCCTGAAAGCTTTTGGATCACGTCTATTGCTAACGGGTTACCATTTGGGACGTCACCAAATCGCTTGTGCCGTCGGTTTTTCGAGATCGTTTCTAGTAAACACTTTTCTCGTTCGGTTACGTCGCCAAAAACCTCGGGGATATCCCATGTATAGACGGACGTTTGTGCATGTCTGACATTGCAGAGCTTTTGCCCCTCCTTAATTCGATCGAAGATTTTCGCATATTGGTCCGGCCAAGAATCCGTTATCACATGGTCCGCGATTTCGAGATTCAATTCCAAGAGATCCTCGATCGCGTCTTGAATACTCAAAGGTGCTTTTAATTCAGCGCGTGGATTTTTTGCAGCAAAATCAAATAACGGCATGGTGGAGTCAATATTGAACTCCCCGTTCCGGCGTATATAGGTATGGATTGGTTCGGGCCATTCAAATTGAGGAGCCCCAACTTGCGTGCCCACGAAAATGATTCGGCGTCTATGCTGGGGAACTCCGAAACTAACGGCATCCAGGACACGATGTTCAACTTCATATCCAACACGCTTAAAATCAGAGACGATACGCTTTAAATAGGTCCCCTGGAAATTTTGCGAAAGACCATCGACGTTCTCCGCTATGAAAATTCGCGGCTTGAGCTGACCGACGACTCGTAGCATTTCTGAATACAGTGAGTTGCGATCATCCGCCACTCGCTTTGGTCCTGCCTTGCTGAAACCCTGACATGGGAATCCACCAAGCACTACGTCACACGTCCCTAAATCAGCGATATCACGATGAAACTCGGCAGATTGAGCGTCACGTCTAAAAACGTTTTCATCGACGTTTTTGGCGTAGCAATCGACTGCTGCTTGATCCACGTCGCAGGCATAAGTAAGTTCAAAGCCAGCCTGCTTAAAGCCATAGTCTAATCCGCCACAACCGCAAAAAACACTTACGACTCGTGTCATTGACTATCCCTTGTTTGTGGCCATGATTTATATTCGATCAACATTGTAGCGAAAACATTACAATTGGCATATGGTTTCGTTGCACGTTCAGCCGGGAGCGTCTTATGAAACCACTAAACTCTGCCGCACGAGCCGTGTTACGCATTCCGCCCAAACAAATCTACTGAAACCAAATAATTCCCTCCAACTAATCCAACTGCTCAAACCATCACCGATGATCACTTCTGACACCCTTAAAATCTCCCAAGGAATTGTCTACGATCCGCTGCACGGCATCGATGGCGAAGTCCGAGATATCTGGATTCTTGACGGTCGAATCGTCGATCCACCGACGGATCCGGCCAGTCGGCCTTCACGAACGATTGACGCTAGTGGTTTGGTTGTCATGCCCGGCGGAATCGATATGCATTGTCACATCGCTGGACCGAAGGTCAACGTGGCTCGCAAGATGCGTCCTGAAGAGAAACGTCGCGGTGAGCAAATGCCTCGGACGAATATTACTCATAGCGGCTCTTTGGGGAGCGTGCCAAGCACGTTTGCAACTGGCTACAAGTACGCTGCTATGGGATATACGACAGCGTTCGATGCGGCTGTTCCACCGCTTGGAGCCCGACACGCTCACGAAGAATTCGAGGACACCCCCTGTATCGACAAGGGTTTTTATGTGCTCATGGGAAACAATCATTATGTGATGCAGTCCCTTATGAAAAACGAGCCTCAAAAACTGAAAGCGTTCATTGCATGGTTGCTCACGTCTACTAAAGGTTTTGCACCCAAGCTGGTCAACCCCGGCGGCGTGGAAGTCTGGAAGTCAAAACAGGCAGGCAACGTTAGCGGCCTGGATACGCTCGTCGATCATTTCGACATAACACCACGCCAGATCATTCAGGGGGTCGCGCGGGCAGCCAATGAACTTGCTCTACCGCATCCGGTCCATATTCATTGCAACAATCTCGGCATGCCAGGGAACTGGGAAACGACGCTTGAGACCATGCGAGCCCTCGAGGGCCATCGCGGTCATATTACGCACATCCAGTTTCATAGCTACGGCGGTGGCGATGGCGACGAAAACACTTTTAATAGCAAAGTCATTCAACTTGCCGAGTACGTCAACGCGAATCCAAACATTACGATCGATGTTGGTCAGGTATTGTTCGGCGAAACGACAAGCATGACAGGTGACGGCCCATTGGGGTATTTTCTTTCGAAAGTGTACGGCGGTAAGTGGTTCAGCAGTGACACGGAAATGGAATCGGGCTGTGGGATCACGCCTATCAAGTATCGCAACAAATCGCTGGTGCATTCATTGCAGTGGGCAATTGGTTTGGAGTGGTATTTGCTGGTGAAGGATCCGTGGCGTGTCGTCATGAGTACCGATCATCCCAACGGTGGCTCGTTCCTGGCGTACCCTCAGATTATTCGTTTCCTGATGGATCGAACTTATCGAAGAGATATTTTAAAGACTTGCCCGCCGGAAATTCTTCAGAGGTCGTCTCTATGGGATATTGATCGCGAATACACGCTCAGCGAAATTGCGATCATTACCCGTGCCGGTCCAGCGAAGATACTGGGTTTGAAAAACAAGGGTCATCTCGGGGTGGGTGCCGATGCGGATATCACGATCTATACTCCCCATGAGAACAAACAGATCATGTTCGAAATGCCTCGAGTGGTGATCAAGTCAGGGCGTATCATTGTGGAGCAGGGAGAAATTCGCGAGACGCTGATTGGAAAGACGATGCATGTCCAGCCGAACTACGATCACGATGTCGAGGCGGATATTCAGGCATGGTTTGAAAAGTACTATTCCATCCGCTGGAGAAACTACCCTGTGGATTTGAGCTACCTGCATGAATCGTGTGTAGTTCCTACAACCTACAACGAGTTCCCTAATGACTGAGACTCAGACTACTCCACTGCAACTTCACAGTGTCGAGATTATCGACACGTTTGCGGAAGCGTTTCCGATCAAGGCGGCTCGACTAATAATTACAGCCGACAGCAATCGCTGGGCGACCACGGCCGCAACGGTCATGTGCGGCAACGCCACCAGCGTCATTGCGTGCGATGTGGAAGCCGCCATCGAACGCACTGTTGCAGCCGACGAAACGCCTGATGGTCGACCTGGTGTTTCAGTGCTCGTATTTGGCTTTAGTATCGACGCATTGGGCAAGGCATTGCAGAGTCGAGTCGGCCAATGCATTCTCACCAGTCCGACGTCGGCCTGTTACAACGGTATAAGCGACTGCCCTAAGGAAAAGCAGATCCGAATTGGCGGAGCCATTCGCTACTTCGGAGATGGCTTTCAGAGCGCTAAGAAATTCGAAGACCGTCGCTATTGGCGAAT
>JAYVBW010000452.1:0-6971 GCA_043750255.1 Pirellula sp. | reverse complement strand
CCACCTAGATAATCGACGCGAGCCATTCATCGTTTGGAAATCATGTGGGTGGTTGGGCCTGGAGGCGAAAGGGCCGTGTATGGCAGGACAATTAGGTCTTCGCTGTTCTTTACTGGCTCGGCAACACGATGGTCAGCAGCAACGATCCGTCCTCGATTCCACGCAAAGAATGAGGTTCTCCGGTTGGGATGTACATCAGTTGCCCTGCTTCAAGTTCGTGTGTTTTCCCACAAGCGGTGAAAGCGATCTTCCCCTCCACGCATTGCACGACGAGTTGGTTCCGGGTTGATCTCCGCCGTCACCGCAAGATCGACGAAAGATTACCCACACTTATGAAAAAACCTTGCTCACGAATTCGCCGTCACTGAGTTTGGTCCTAATAAGCTGCCCTGGTTTCACGTGCTCGACGCTCATGATCACCTTTTCGCTTTCTGCATCCAAAGTTACCGAGTATCCGCGAGCAAGCGTTTTCAGCGGACTGATTGCGTCAAGTACTTGCGATACTCTTTCCAACTGTTCGGACCTCGCCTGCATAAGCCCATCGATCGTGTTGTCCAACGACTCATGCAAGTCATCTAAAAGCTGTGTCGGTGTTTCCAACAATCTATCCGGCGACTGTAATACGGGTCGGCTTGCAAGCGATTGGAGTCTCATTTCTGACTGGCTCAGACGATGAATCATTAGCGAATCGAGCCGACGTTGAATTGCAGCAAGTGTTTCGAACACTTCGTTGCGGCTAGGAACAATCCTTTCGGCCGCCTCCGATGGAGTGAGGGCTCGGACATCGGCAGCCAAGTCGCAGAGCGTTACATCGATTTCATGGCCGACTGCGGATACGGTTGGCAATGGGCAAGCGGCGACAGCTCGCACGACGACTTCTTCGTTAAAGCACCACAGGTCTTCCAAGGAACCACCGCCTCTGCCCACTACCAATACATCGAGCGCAGGTATCAAAAGCGCAGCGACTCGAATCCCTTCAGCAATTTCTATCGCAGCGCCATCGCCTTGGACTCGCGACGGAATGATCAGGACACTCGCGCCAGGCCAACGTCGTTTGAGTACTTGAGTAAAGTCATGAATGGCCGCACCGCTGGGACTGGTAACGAATCCGATGCGAGTTGGAAAAGCTGGCAACGACTTCTTGCGCTCGAGCGCGAAGAGCCCTTCCTTTTCGAGTTTAATATGCAGTCGACGAAACGCGGCTTGCAGCGCCCCGAGCCCTTGTTGCTCCAGGCGAGTAATGATCACCTGATAAGTGCCGCGTGGCCCATAGACTTCAATGCGACCTTGAACTAATACCGCCATTCCCTCTCGGAGGTCCATTCCGATACGTTCGAACGTCGACCGCCAGAGCACGGCTGAGACTTGACTGGTTGCATCTTTAATTGTCAAGTAAACATGACCGGAAGCCGATTGGTTGAGGTTTCCAATTTCGCCTGCAAGCCAAAACGTATGTACCGATTGTTCGATCGCATTTTTCACCCAAGCGTTGAGTTGCGCCACGCTGAGCGGTGCATCCGAACTGGTACCAGGCCGAGCGTTAGCTGGCCTTTTTCCAGGCGTCTTCGCTGGTGGATTGCGTTGGCTCGAATCGGCATTCGGTTGTTCGCCAAAAAATGCATCCGCATCATCGCTCCATAAAAAACCTGTCACTGTTGAATCGCTCCTTTAGGAACAGGATAAAAACCTCTTTCGCCGACTCGCATCGACCCGTCCGCCGCCCAAGTTTCGGCTTCTTGCGTTACCGCCATGAGCAACGATTCGATATAGAGCCGGTAGTCCTCACTCTCGTCTTTGCTCAACTTGCGGGGAACTCTAATGGCAGGTCCAAGGACGATTCTTGCTCTGGAACTAGGCCGAGGTATTGCAAACTTATCCCAAGCGCCCGTATTTCGCCATGGCCGATCGAATCCACAACCCAACGGAACAATCGGGATTCCCAAGAGCCCTGCGAGGAACACACAGCCACTCGATAGCTCGCGTCTTGGTCCTCGAGGGCCGTCCGGAGTAATGACGAGACTTGTGCCTTTATTATTCCGTCTGATCTGCAATATCGCTTGAACGCCACCGCGTGAAGTGGAGCCGCGAACTGTTTTAAAGCCAAATTGACTGATGACTTCCGTCAGCCAATGCGCATCGCGATGCTGACTCAGTAGCATAGTGACATCGCAGCCACGACGGTTGCAAGGAGGCAACGCAAGATACTCGTGCCAAACAACAAATATGGCTGGGCCATCGAAGCTCGCAAGCGCAGGATCCATCTTTGGTTCATAACAAACGATTCGAGAATCAAGTGTTCTCATCCAAGCTCGTATGCCGAATGCCAACAGCGTCCCGCCCCAACGCATCGTCATGCGTTGGAAGTCGATTTTAGGGAATTGCATTACTCGCTGAGTTGCCATTGGCCTGAAAAGACTTCGACCGCCGGTCCGGTCATGAATACATGATTACTTTGCTCGTCCCAACGCAACCGCAATTGGCCACCCCGCAACGAATTGAGAATCTGTCGATCGGTGTGTCCCGTCAAAACGCCTGCCACGCATACAGCGCTGGCTCCAGTTCCGCACGCCCAGGTTTCGCCGGACCCACGTTCCCAGGTCCGTTGTCGAACTTCACCAGGCGACAACACCTCAACGAATTCGACGTTAGTTTTTTTTGGGAACCGATCGTCGCGTTCAATCATTGGACCGATTTCAAGAACCAATTCATCGGTCGCTTCAGGAACGAATATCACGCAATGTGGGTTGCCCATCGAAACACAGGTCGCAAACAGCGTATGCCCTCGAAACTCAATAGGGCAATTAATGACATGCGTTTTTGCAGTTTCTCCGAGCGTTGTCGGAATTTGGTCAGCCTCTAGCCTCGGTGGTCCCATGTCGACCGTGACTTGGGAGACTAGGCTATTCTCAATGGCAAGAACGAGCGAAAGAACTCCGGCGCCCGTTTCGATAGTGAGCGATTTTTTCTTGCAGATCGCATGATCGTAAACGTATTTTGCAACGCATCGGATTCCGTTTCCACACATTTCGGATTCGCTACCATCGGCATTGAACATTCGCATTCGTGCGTCTGCATGGTCACTCGGGAGGATCGCAATCAAACCATCGCCTCCGATTCCGAAACGGCGGTCGGACACTTGAACCGCCAATTGAGGCAGATCGAGCGGCAAGGATTGATCGAATCCACTGACGTAGACATAGTCGTTGCCAGCACCATGCATCTTGGTGAATTTCAAAAATGAAGCCATGCTGTTTGTCGAGGTTGAGGAGAAGTTACCCGGGTAATTTAAAATCGGGATCCGCGATTCCCCGAATGAGTTCCGACAGGCGGCTATAGAGCTGAAGCATCAATTGCCATGTTGCTAAATCGACATTGATCGATGCGCGTTTGTCATTTATTTTGACGGCATCGACGACTTCACCGATGCGAGCATGGAAATACTCAAAGAGTTCTGCCAATTGTGCGGCTTGGCTAGGGCTAAGTCGTTCGGGTAATTGGGGTGGCTGATTGAGATCTCGCAACGCGCGAACGGAATCTGCCAGCGCAGGATCCAAATCAAAATCGCCGCTATCGTTTTTCTTGATCAAGCGGGACTCTTCGACCGCTGTAAGACTTTCTTGAACGCGCGAGCTGATTTGATCATGCGTCCCAAAAAGCAACATGCTTCGCCCGACAGAAATAATGTCACCGAAGCGCAAGATACGGAGCTGGCAATCCTGACCATTGACACGCGTTCCGTTGGTGCTCTCCAGATCGGTGAGCACCAAATGATCGTTGTCTTCTTGGATTTTGCAGTGAAATCGACTGATTCGCTCGTCGTTAAGCTGGATCGAATTACCTTCTTCCCGACCGATTGAGATCGGCGTTTTTAGGTCCGCATAAGTGCGGCCTCGATCAGCCCCTTGAACAACACGAAGCGTCAATCTAATCATTGCAGTCTCAAGACGTAGGTCAGCCTGTCCCCAGGCTGACGAAAAAAACCGGTTCGTTACGCTTCCAATCCAATGTCTTCCAAAACCAGTGGCGAGGTGGATTCCACTATCATATCCGGTCTACGTGTGAAGGTGGGCAAACCTGCCCCAGCCAAAACATTGTCGAGCGAATCCTGACTTTTTGCCACAATCGAATCTCGCGTCATGCCTCCGAAATTGCTTGCATGACCAAACGCGGTAATCGGGCCGTCAAAACCATTCTTGCTCAATACCGAAACGATTCTTACGTTGTCGATTACGCCGCTCGTACCAGCCAATTGACGCATCTTGAGGCTCGCATCCGCTACGCTTGGCAACACTTCTGCATCGGCCAGTCGCAATACGGCAACTCGATTGCCGGGAATAGTCGCTAATTGTTCAAAAGTTCCTCCACCAACAATCCAATTGAAGGAATCGATAACCAATCCAACACTTTGGTTGGTGCAAGCGTTGAAGAAGGCCAAGAAACTCTCAACGTCTTGAATAAACTTGAACTGGCGGTTTTCTCGGTTTTCGATTGCAGTCGAAAAATACAACCCAAGCATTACTTTGTTCGCAGCGAAAATTTCGGCAATGCGATCGACTCGTTTGCGCAAGACATCAAAATACTCGTGGAATGGCAGTCGGTCTGTCGCCGCTGGCAATCGCAGAAAACCAGCCCGAGCGTTGACTTTACCCGCAATTTCGATGGTAGCTGGTAGCAATGCAAGGGTTTTTTCAAAGGTCTCGTCATCGCTATCCAAATCGATCGGTGTTTCGAATCCGCTTACCAACATTTTGGCGCTCAGCAAATAGCGAGCAGCCTTTTCAAATTCGCTGCGCTGTGTTCGCTTAACTAAATCGACGATATCGATGTCCAAACCGCGAAACCCGTAGGTCATTGCCAATTCGATCAGTTCGCTTTGTCGCCCAGAAACACCCAGAACGGTCGCGTTTAAATTCTTGTACATTCAGCCAATCTCCCAAATAAAACACGCGTACCACGGGCTGGTTGATCCAACCATCGACGCACGCAAAAATTGTCTGCAGGCCCGGAAATGCTTCATGGCCTTGGATTTGGACTCCCAATGAGCCCTAAAATGCGAAAAACACCCTTGAATGGGTGGTGAATCCGCATTCAAACGAGTATCGCAGAAAAACCGGGTGCTTCCAAGTCGAAACGCCAGAATGGTCAATTGGCCACAGGGTTGTCCAAAACACAGCCCTCGCAACCGGTCCTTCGCCGCCGAACAAGGTGTTCTTTACGCCACCGATGAATTGAATGTCGTATTGAACGGATGCACTCAATGCCATGATGCAGCCAGCGTCAATTTTTAACTGCTCTCCAGCACCGAGTTCTCGATACATCATTGCTCCGCCAGCGTGAACTAATGCGATGCCGTCACCACGCAAGCGTTGCATCAACAACTCAATTGTATCAGATGGAATCGCATTCAAATATCACCTTGTATCGAGTACGATATTGGACATGGTTTTTAAATGTGGCGTGTCCCAGCACTTGCGATGGACGTGGTGAGTCAACTTCAAAAACACGTCCTTCGTAAACGTCGGGGTCGTGCCACACCGTGAACCCACGTCAGTTATTAACTCCGAGCGAATTGAGCCCAAACATCAGCAACATAGCTAATCATCGATGGCAGGTTTTGGGGATAGATAGCGCTGGTTTAGCCGCGATTCATGGCTTGTTAACTTTGGCATTGGATACGGATCTCCGTGAAAGTCTTGTCGTTCAACTTGATCCCCTTCTTGCCCGGTTCCCGAACTTGCGTCGTGGGCTCGTTCCGTTGCATCGATTTGTCGAGAACACTCGAATTCCGAAGAGCTTTTTAGTCTTCCTGGACAGGGATCGTGATGCGCTTCCATTGTTACTGCAAATATTGTCGATTGAATCGACCGCAGTGGAGTGGCTGATTTCGGATCCCGATAGTTTTGATTGGCTTCGAATGAGTGCCGGCCAATTAGTCGATCCAGAACATCTAAAAGACATACTCATTAGTGAAATCCAAAATTTAGAAGACGAGGAACAAATCCTTGCAAGCATGCAACGGTTTCGCCGGCGGGAGTCATTGCGAGTTATTTGCTCCTTTTGTCTGCAAGATATGTCGCCAGCCGCAGTTGCCCAGCAACTTTCGTGGATAGCTGACGCAGGTGTTGCTGCATCGTTGATCGCCGCAAACGCAGAACACAAATCGGATCGTCGATCGAGATCCCAGAAACTTGGACCAGTTCCGGATTTTTCCAACTTCCTTACTGCGATCGGACTTGGCGCGCTAGGGGGACAGGAGCTTGAACTCGACGGCTCGCTCGAAATGGTCTTTTTGACCGACACGGAACTCTTTCAAGATGAGGCAAGAGAATCTTTTATTACAGATGAATTGCAACGCTTGGCACAGCGGGCGATCGCGATTTTAACTGATCCCCATGGGCTTGGGTATTCGGTTGTCTTTCCGTACAACCCCGAGGATAGCAACCCGGCCGACGTCCACTTGCATGACTATCGCCGATGGATTCAGACGATTGAAAATCAAGGTCGAACCTGGCAACGGCTAACGCTGCTCAAGAGTCGGTATTTGGCCGGAAATCCTCGACTTGCGTCACGATTTCTTGAAGAGTTCCCCACACTCGTCTATCGACGCTATTTGACTCGCGCCGACATTGCGGGCATTGGGGCTCTCAAACGCAAGATCGATCGAGAAGGTAAGGCACTCGAGCTAGCCCAGCCCAATCGGACTGCCTGGTCGCTGGAATTGTTGTCTGGATGGAAACGGGAGATAGAATTCCTGACCCAGTTTTTGCAACTGATCCATGGCGGTGAATTGGCGCAAATTCGGATTGCCAATACTGTCCAATCGATTGATGCCTTGGCGCAATCGGGTTGCTTAACGGAGCAAGAGCGATCCATTCTAGTAGCCGCCTACAATCGGTTTTCTCAGACTATCTTTGGATTGCAAATGCGAGATCCGTTTGCGGCCAAAAGGCTCCATCCAAGTGGAGTTGAGG
>JAYVBW010000451.1:0-2341 GCA_043750255.1 Pirellula sp. | reverse complement strand
GGCTTTGTGTGATAACTAACCAAGTACGAAGTTGCGTAGCAGTTTTCAACTCCAATTCTTACCCCAATTACCTAAACTCCGAGATTTTCATCAGGCCACCCCCAGCCCCTCTCCCCGAAACGGGGCGAGGGGAGCAAGAACAAATTAGACAGATCGCTGAATTTGCCCGAGCAATTCCGCAGCTCGCTTCCCAGCATTGAGCAGATCAAAGCCGAACTCGGCGATTGGGAGACCGAATGATGGATGATTGGAAAGAACTTACACTTGGCGATGTTGCGTCAATTCAAACTGGGCCGTTCGGTAGTCAGTTACACGCAAGTGACTATGTAACAGAAGGCGTTCCCTCCATCATGCCCAAGAACATTGGTGCACGACTTGATATAAGTACGGACGACATCGCTCGAATTCGTGAGTCAGATGCAGTTCGCTTAACCAAATACCGCATCGAAAAGAATGACATCGTCTATTCCCGTCGTGGCGATGTTGAGAAATGTGCATTCATCACATCACATCAAGATGGTTGGCTCTGTGGGACCGGATGCATAAGGGTTCGATTTGTTTCAAAAGAAGTCTATGCAATGCAATCCCCTACGGTAGCTAACGCAACCAAGCAGCTTGGAGAAACTCCGGAATCGTATCATTTGCCTGGCATCAAACAGCAGCCTCGCGGCGACCGTAAAGCTGGCGTGGTCTTTTCGACCATTCAAAAGTTCCAGCCTGAAGATGGCAATGTCTACGAACAACTGAGTGATCGCAAAAACATCGTCGTTATTGCTGATGAAGCTCACCGCACCCAGTATGGTTTTCAAACCAAAACAGTCGATGTTAAAGACGACGACGGCAACGTGCTCTAAACCAAAAAGGCACAGGCCTGCCACGGAGCTAGATCCAGGTATAGACCGCGTCCCAGCAAGTCGTCACCATTCCAGTCGTAGCGAGCCGAGCTGAGCTGGTCCTGCAATTGCCATTTTTTTCCGGCGAGTTCCGCGAATGGGAACGGGACTTGGCATTGACTCTGATTGGGGGCATAGTTTACAGCGACAACCAACAATTCTCCCTTCCTGCCTTGCCAGGCAAAAACAATGACGCAGTCGTTTGTCCCGTTCCCCTCCCAAGCTCGCTTGCATTCCAGGAGTTGCCATTGACCGTGCCGAACAACCGGTAGTCGAAGCACCGCAAGCAGAGAATCATAAAACTGTGTTAGATGCTCATTGATCGGTTCGGTCGGGCCTCGAACGAGGTGAGGCGAGATCCGCTTTTTTTTACCCTCAAACTGACCTTGATGAAAGAAATGCAGACCAGGGGAAAGAAAAGTGATGACGGCTGCGGCCTGATGAATTTCCGTTGAGAACGTCGCGGCAGCCCGCGGTTCATCGTGGTTCTCAAGGAAACGAGCGAGTTTGTTCTGGTAATCCAAGCCCGCTAGCAGATGCTCGCGGACTGGCTTCGCATGGCCATCTCGAAGGCGATCATAAAGTCGTTTATCGTATGCATAGTCGAAGCCCTGTTGCTGGAGCGCCCATTCCAAATCCCAATAGACCTCGGCCAAAAAAAGGAAGCCGGGAACTTGCTCACGCACTCGCTGTGTCGCGGTCGGCCAGAAGAGAGGCGCACGCTGGCCCCAAGTCCGTTCAAAAACGTCTGGCAAGACCAGCATGGCCATGTCGCATCTCAATGCATCGCATTGACCGGCGATCCTGATCAGTTCGCCGATCATGGCGTCGTGAAGGGCTGGGTTGGCATAATTGAGTTGCATGGTGTCGGGCCATCCAGAAAAATAGGGATCACGACCGTAGGCTATCACTAATTCGTCCTTGTTGCGTTTGACCCTCGTGTAGTTCTGCGGTGAATTGGCAAGTTCTTGTTCCGAACCCTGGATAAAGTAGTCCGGATGCTCTTCGATCCAGGGATGCCCCAATCCCATGTGATTTGGGACAAAATCGAGCATGAGTTTCAAGCCGCGCTGGCGCAGTCGTTCACGAAGTCGAGCGAGTGCGGCGTCCCCCCCAAGATCCTGATGCACCGTATAGCCCGTGATGGCAAAACCGGAACCGGCTATATCCTCCTCGCATAAATCAGGCAGCGTTTTCCGAAACTCTGTGAGCCAACCCTCATTGCTGCGCGAAACTTGTTGAGCAGCAGTACCAGTCTGCCAGACACTTAAGAGCCAGATCCAATCGAAACCGAGTCGTGCAAGACGGTCGAGTTCGACTTCCGGAATATCATCCAGCGTCGCGGGTCTTCCGAGTGGCCCTGCCAGTTCCGTCAACCAGACTCGCGTATTGATTTGGTACAGCGATGGATTGCAATGTGAATTCATTTGTTGTTTTTCACGAAAGTG
>JAYVBW010000450.1:0-6289 GCA_043750255.1 Pirellula sp. | reverse complement strand
GCCCCCATTTCTTCAAGAAGTTCAGCCAACTCTTGGGAAGGACTCTTTCCAAAAAGCCTGAGCGTTCCTTTGATGGTATGACTCGATCGCTGGACCACTGCATTATCACCTGCCTGCAGGGCCGCTTCCAATTGAGCTAACAGTGTCGGATACTCTTCCAGAAATGACCCAACGACCTCACGCAGTAACTCGATATCACCGTCCGTCGCTTTCAATGCCAGGGAAAGATCAATTGACTGCATTTGGTTATTCTTACCTTTCTATTTTTGTACCAATGGACGGAGAGCTTCGTATAGGGCTTGTTTTTTAAACGGTTTAGTAACGTAGCCATCCATCCCTGCCGCCAAGCACTTTTCTCTATCACCTGTCATTGCATGGGCAGTGACTGCGATAATCGGAACATGCCGATTGGAACCGGCCTCTCTAGATCGGATGGATTGCGTCGCTTCCAGTCCATCCATCACAGGCATTTGCACGTCCATCAGGATGACATCAAAATCATTATTGGACCATGCATTGACCGCGTCAGATCCATTCTCCACCACGGTTACGGAGTGTCCCCAGCGTTTTAACAAACCGATCGCCAACTTCTGATTTGCAAGACCATCCTCTGCCAAGAGAACGTTCAATGACGGCATGCTATCCGTTTCCGATAGTGAGGAAAGCGGGCGGAGAAATAAAGCATTTTTTTCACCGACCGTATTTGCGAGAGCATTAAAGAGCTCGGACTGTTTGACCGGTTTGTAAAGAAATGCAGCAATGTTCATGTTCTCAAATTCGCTTTTCGCAATACCAACGCTGGAACTGAGCACAATAATTTTTGTTCCCACCAGCCTTGCATCGCGCCGAATTTCCGAACACAGCATGCATCCATCCATTTCTGGCATGTTGTAGTCGGTCACTAACACCGGCATTGGTTGTGGAGGGGACTTCTCAAGCAGAGACTGAAGGTAGTCGATGGCTGCTTGGCCTGATTCAACCGCATGCACCGCAAGCCCCCATGCGCTAAGTACCTCGACAAGAATCCTTCGATTTGTCGCGTTGTCATCGACGACCAAAATCGACGTATCTTGAAATTGGACCGTATCTAAGACAGCACTGTCCGCACGATTCGAATCCTTACCAAAGGTAGCATGAAATCGGAATGTACTTCCTTTTCCAAGTTCACTCTCAACTTGGACGTCTCCGCCCATTAACCGGGCCAGTTTACGTGAAATCGCTAATCCCAGCCCTGTGCCACCGTATCTTCGGGTAGTGGACATGTCGGCCTGCTGAAACGCATCGAAAATTTTGTCGTGATGCTCCGCTGCGATCCCAATCCCGCTATCCAAAACAGAGAACTCGAGTTCCGTCGATGTTTTTTCCTCCGACAGTTTGCGCACACTTAGCAAGACCTCCCCTTCGTTGGTGAACTTGATCGCATTGCCGACAAGATTAAAGAGGATTTGCCTGAGGCGTGTCGCATCGCCCACGATCCATACTGGCACGTTTTCTTGACATTGCCAAATCAGTTCGATCCCTTTACGAAAGGCGCGAGCACCAAGCGATTTCAAAGCGGTCCCCAGCATCTCTCGCAGCTCAAACGAATTGAGCTCCAATTGCATTCGCCCCGCTTCAATTTTTGAAAAATCCAAAATTTCATTGATGATCGTCAATAGCGACTCACCGGCTTCCATCACAGTGACAAGATACTCTCGCTGGTCTGTCGAAAGTCGCGTCTCCAGGACCAATTCGGTCATGCCGATGATGGCGTTCATCGGCGTACGTATTTCGTGGCTCATGTTTGCCAAGAACTCGCTCTTGGCTATATTTGCTTGTTCGGCAGCCAACTTTGCTTCACGAAGCGCGATCTCTGCTATTTTGCGGTCGGTCACATCCCAAAAAATCGCTTGGGTGCCAGTGACGGAGCCGAGTGAGTCGACAACCTGCGTCTTCAAGACCTCAAAGTAGTGGTGGCCAGTGCCATCGACATTTTCCTCCACGTCCTTGAAAAGCTCTCCCGTTTCAGCGACATGAACATCATCGCGTTGATATTTTTCTGCCAACTCTCTCGGATAATGATCGAAATCAGTGGTGCCTCGGATCTCGTCAAGGGAACGGTCAAGCAGTCTGCAAAAAGCCTGATTGGCAAACGTAAAGCGTCCGGCAAGATCCTTCCGCATGAGGTAGACAGGAAGGTTTTCAACCAACGAAAGATAAAGTAATTGAGAACTCTCGTGAGCTTGCTCCGCGAATGTAAATCGTGCTTCGCTCGCTCGAAGCGCATCCTCCACAATTTTTAGTTTGGAAGCGTTGATTGAAGTTGTTTGTTTGCGACCAAGAAAGACTTTAATTAACGCGAAAGCCGCCGCTATTACGGTCGCCATAATGACTATGCAGATCACTATGGGAACGAAAAACGACAACTCTGGTAAACTAAAGGCAGGTGCCATTGCAACTGTTTCCGAGACTCGGTTCAAGGTCCAAACTGGGTACACTTCTTCCAATCGCGATTGTAGGGATTCTACCTCAGGATGGGTGCTATCACCACAGGAGCCTCAATGCCGGGTTTCGACTTTTGGTAGAATTGGGAAACTTGATAGAAAAGGCTCGTTGAAACACTTCGTCCATTTCCATAAACCTACAAAGAAAAAAACATGAGCGATTCCAATCCGTTTGATCCACCTCCGACTTCGTCCTTGCTTTCCAACGCCTGTGGACCTCGCAAAGTGTCCTTGGCACCGATCGCATTATACAAACGATCTTATGCATTAATGGGAGAGCAGTACTGGCTATTTGTCGGTATTACCCTCGTTGGAATTCTTCTAGGCTCGCTGGTGCCATTCGGGATTTTGATGGGCCCCATGATGGTTGGCATCTACTTGTGCTTTGCCGATCGTGAACGGGGCAAGCAAGTGGAATTCGGAACCCTATTCAAGGGCTTCGATCATTTCGCGAATTCTTTTATTGCCGTTTTGATCATAATGGTAGTCTCGTTTCTTGTCATGATTCCAATATTGATCGTGATGACGGTTTTGATTATCACCGTGCTGCAAAGCGATGGCGGGAATCAAGTATCACCGCTAGTTTTTCCAGTCCTTCTACTCAGCTATTTGGTGATACTAATTGCCATATTCTTGATTCAGCTCCCGTTTCTTTTCACATTTCAGTTGATTGCGGACCGAGGCCTAACGGGCCCGCAAGCAGTAGGCATGAGTTTCAAGGCACTCCAAAAGAATTTCGGAGGTTGCATTTTTCTTTCGATTGTTATCGGGTTGCTATCGATACTGGCGAGCCTCGCGTGCTATGTCCCAGTATTCTTTTTGATGCCGATCACAATGGGTGTACTATTTTTAGCCTACCGAGATATTTTTGGCCCAACAAGCCCAAGCAGTTCGTAAATAAGCAGCGAAAGGTTTGACCCCTGAGCCGCACGCAAAGTGGGTAGAATCTATGGTAGTTGCCCACGGCTCGGTTTAGTCGAGCCGCATTCTCCAGTAGACTTGTTACTTGAACGGATCATTTTCTTCTGGAGTCGGCACGGGTTCAGCAGGCATTTCTCCGACTGGAGCCACTGGCGCAAACTCGTCTGGTACAACAGGACCGGGCACCTTAGGCATCACCTTTGCTTCCCCCTTGGTCATTCCCTCGTTAAATGGATCGTTGGGAGCGAATACACTCGGATTTGGAGCTGGATCCATTCGAGGTGGAACGACGATTCCTCCTTGTAGAGATCCACCGCCGCGCTGCACTTCTTCGTATCGGGTTCGCTGAATTTCTAACAGTTGAGCACGTGAAACCAATCTCGCTTTCGACCGAGATTTTTCTATGGCGATGCGAGCCTGACCTTGAATGCGTTCAAGTGCCTTCCCGACGTTGACGACCTTTTTGCCGTCGATTTCGAGCTGAGCAGCTTTTTCGAAATCAGGAATGCTTAAATCAATTCCGACATTCGCTCTACACAAACCTCGGAAATAATAGGCTCGTGGATCCTGGCTTCCTGCCTCGATCACTTCGTTGAGTAGAGCTTCTGCGTTCATAGAATCGCCTCGGAAAAACGAGTGGACGGCCTGGCCGTACATTTCGTCGAGTGGATCCTGGGCATGCACTAAATTGGCAAGCGAAAGTGAGACGACAGTAAAAAGACATGCAAAAGGTCGCGTTCGCATAAATCCAGGCCCAATTTGTTAAGCAAAATTCGTCAAAACCATCACCCAGCACACCGTAAAGGAAAGCATGCAAGTCCGTGAATCCTAGATGGAGAATTCTCTAAATATTACTTGCCCGCACGCCGAGTGCAAACAAATACCCAAAATCGAAACACTTCGCGCCCCACAAGGCCCAAAAAATCCCAACACTGGCCGTTTCCAATATCGCACACTTCGCATCGAATAGGTGATTTCGGGCTTGGATAAGAACCAAATTTTTCGTACTTGGTGCTTCAATTTTCAACACCGGGGCCAAGCTATCGACAATTTTCCCGTTCGGAGCCGACAGCGGAGTCCGTTGGTCGTCTCAAGGAATCCGGCTCAGCATGTTTTACTGGATTCGCCAGACAGCCTCTTTTCTTTGGAGAACTGGAAGTCTGATCGTGTTGCTAAGTATCGTGGCGACAATTCCGATTCTCCAGTTTGCCAGTTTTGGATACATGTTGGAGGTTGCGTCCCGAATTGCGGGCGGCAAGCAGGTTCGAAGCTGTTTTCCAGGTACTGACATTGCCGGAAGGTTGTTAGTCATTCTTGTCTGCGTTTCCGTGTCATGGCTGCCGGTTTGGTTCATCGCCGACATGGCCTACAACGCTGAACTGATTGAACATGGAAGTGCTGCTTCGGCTCGGCTTCGCGTTGCGGCACGGTTGGTATCCATCGTCTGGATACTTTGGGTGCTGTGGGCAGTCTTTCGGGGAGGCAAGTTTCGACACTTCCTATGGCCAGCCCCTCTCTTGGCATTGCGAAGTGTTCTTCGGCCAAGCGTTTGGCGAGAGGCCGAGGATCGACTTTGGAATTTTGCACTTTCAATGCAATTGCCCAGACTGCTTTGGTTGGGTATGACGGCGTCCGTCGGTGCTTTGGTATGGTTGGTACTGCCGAGTAGCTTTATTGCAATTGGACTTATCGAAAACGGAAACGCGGGAACGGGCTTGGTCGGATTGATCGGAGCATTGTCGATGTGGTGGGTTTTGCTGCAACTACCATTCTTGCAAATCCAAATGGCGAGCGAAGGCCGATTCCTTTCGGTATTCGACGTGCGGTCGGCAAGGAGATCCTTTCGACGGGCGCCATGGTCTTTTTGTCTAGCGACCTGGGCCACGTTTGGTTTGGCAGTTCCGTTATATTTGTTGCGTATCGAACTGATACCCGCAGAACTATTTTGGATACTATCTTTCTTTTTTGTGATACTGATGTTTCCTGCCAAATTGTGTACCGGGTGGGCACTAAGGCGCAGCATGTTGCATGATCAATCAAATCCTGCAAGCGTTGTGCACTGGTTCTGGCGATATTGCGCCTGGCTTCCTCAAATCACCGTCGTACTTGTCTACCTCGGAGTTTTATATCTAGCCAAATTTGCACTATGGGAAGGAACCGCCAGTATCTATTTACAACACGCTTTTCTACCACCAGTGCCCTTCTTTATCCGTTAAACTGATAAGCTTGATTCCACCACCGCTACTTCCAAACTGAGATCCAAGCAAACAGCGAAAAAAATGTCATCCAATCCTTATTCTGACAACGACCCGCAGAGCCCTTACGCATTCCAATCGCAAGCCCCCATCGGAAGTAGTGACGGTTACATCAAGCAGATACCTGTCGTGGGCATTCTCAATCTTGTACAAGCATCCTTGGAGTTGATGATGTGCGTGATGGTAATCGGAATAGCTGTCTTCATGGGGACCATGCAGAACGACCCCAAATTACAGAATATACCGAATGCACCACCCATGCAATGGATCGCAATCGGTTACTTCATATTCGGAGCGGTGATCGGCCTTATTGCATCGCTTCGTTTGCTTGCAGCAATCATGATTTTAAAAAAGCGGGGCCGCATCTTTTCGATCGTAGCATCGATCCTTGGGCTTGCGAGTGTATTTACTTGCTACTGCTCTCTTACCTCAATTGCGCTGTGTGTGTATTCGTTAGTTGTCCTAATCCAACCATCCGTCATCGAGGAGTTTGATAGGGCTCGAGTATAGAATATTAGGGGCTCGACTTGGCGCGTATCTTGCGACTTCGTGAACCGGTGGGCGCTAGCCCGGATTATTCACAGGGTATTTATTGATCAGCCGAAGGGCGCTAGCCCACGGTTATGGTCG
>JAYVBW010000449.1:0-2549 GCA_043750255.1 Pirellula sp. | reverse complement strand
GTCATCGATGAAGTGCCTTTCGAGTTTGAGATTGTTCCGGGTGCCATAGACATGCTCGTTGGCGAAGGGTTTAAAGATGAATACACAGATGAGCAGACGACGTAGTGCCTTGACCCGCACCTTCGACCAACACGGGTTGGTGAACGAGCTTAGCAGTTAAATCCGAGCGCAATGCGTTTCGCCTCCCCCAAGCCTTTTTAACCACTGAGAACTACGGTACGAAATTTTTGGCAATTTGCTCAAAGGCGAGAATTTGCGATGATTGCCAGGTGGCGTCGCGGTTCAATTCATTCGCCATCCATCGCGCTACCGCCGGTGCCATTGCGATCGCGGCCCGAGCGTTGAGGAACAAAGCTCGGTTTCGACGAGCAAGAACATCTTCGACCGTCCTCGCCCACTCGTATCGAACGGCCCATACTACCTCGGCGGCGACCATGGGCAAATCAGGGTGCAATTGCTCGCCAAGTTCTGGTTGTTCATGAATCGACTGTTCGATCAAAGGGCCATCTGTCCCGTAAACCTGAAAGCGAGAACCGGCGGCTATCGAATTCCCCCGAGGACAACCGTGGAGGCGCAATTCGTGCGTCACCGAAGGTCGACTCGTCAAACCGACCGATTCGATTGCGCGGTCGATACAGTCTTCCGCCATTTGACGGTATGTCGTCCATTTCCCGCCAGTAATGGTTAAAAGGCCCGATGGCGAAATTTCAATAATATGGTCGCGCGAAAGCGCAGCGGTCGATGTGCCTGGATTGCCCGTTACAAGCGGTCGAATACCCGCGAACAGACTTAAACAGTCATCGCGATTTGGCCGTGTCTGAAGATACTCCGCCGCTGTATCCAACAGAAAGTTAACTTCTTCGTCAATCGCCTTAGGTTCTTCTGTCGCGTTTGGTATTGGCGTATCGGTGGTGCCCAGCAAAACGTGATCGTGCCATGGGATGATAAACATGACTCGACCATCACGTGTCTTGGGTACGATCAAAGCTGTATCGCCCGGGAAAAAATCTTTTGGCAATACAAGATGGATACCTTGACTCGCCGTAACGAGTCGTATCGCTTCAGGCCGATCTAGCTTTCGAATCGCATCGCAGAATGGCCCGGTCGCATTGATAACGCATTTGGCACGCAGTCGATGCATGTCACCCGTCTCTTCATCGCGAAACGCGAGACCATCTAGCCTAGTTCCGTGCCCCTTCGTCAGCTCCATGACTCGAGCGCCGTTGATCAAAATGGCTCCTTTTTCGGCAGCGGTTTGAACCATATTGATCAGCAACCGGGAGTCGTCAAATTGACCATCGTAAAACGAAATCCCTGCATTCAAATGACGCGGGGAAAGTGCAGGTAGTTTCGTGAGAACCTGCTTTTTCGAAAGGCGTTTTGACCCATGGAATTCGCGGCCATGGCCTAGTAAGTCATAGAGTTTCATACCGAATCCGTAGAAAGCGGTTTCCGCAAAATGACGGCAGGGCAGGATAAATTCGAGCGGATGCACTAAATGTGGAGCGTTCCTCAACAGTCGGCTTCGCTCACGAAGTGATTCTCTAACCAAAGAGACATTTCCTTGCCGCAAATAGCGAACGCCGCCATGAATCAGCTTCGTAGAACGACTCGATGTTCCCTTGCCAAAATCGGAGGCTTCCAGCAGTACCACCGACAGCCCTCGAACGGCAGCGTCCAATGCAGATCCAACTCCTGTTGCGCCACCGCCGACGATTATCACATCCCACGGCTCAACGCGATTCAACGCGATTGCCAGATGCTCGTCGCGATGGTGACGTTGCGACATTTGGTTAAAGTTCCCAATCCTTGGAGCGCTCTAAAGCTCTTTTCCATCGCTGGCGGCGCTGGATCACTTCGTTCGCCTTCATCGACGGCTCGAAGATGCGATCGGTCTGCCAAATCGACTCAATTTCAGATTGGTCCTTCCAAAAACCGACCGCTAGTCCGGCCAAGAATGCTGCGCCCAAAGCAGTCGTTTCAATGATTCTAGGGCGAACCACCGGAGCTTGAAGGATGTCCGCTTGAAACTGCATCAGTAAGTCATTGGCAGAAGCACCACCGTCCACACGAAGCTGGCTAATACCGATACCTGAGTCCGATTGCATGGCATCCAAAACATCAGCAACTTGAAAGGCGATCCCTTCGAGAGCTGCACGAGCAATGTGCGCCTTGGTTGTCCCACGCGTGATGCCAAGTATTGTACCGCGGGCATATGCATCCCAGTGCGGTGCCCCAAGCCCCGCGAATGCTGGAACTAAAAAGATACCGCCGCTGTCTGGAACGCTTGCCGCTAACGCCTCGACTTCACTGGAGGACTGAATAATACCCAAGCCATCGCGAAGCCATTGGACCGCAGCCCCAGCGATAAAGACGCTACCCTCCAAAGCAAACTGCGAGGGTGAATTCGGGCCAAGTTTCCATGCCAACGTAGCAAGTAATCGATTCTTGGATATCTGAGGCTTGTCGCCGACATTCATCAGCATGAAACAACCTGTACCATACGTGTTTTTAGCCATGCCATGCCTCAAGCAGTTTTGACCGAATAA
>JAYVBW010000448.1:0-30463 GCA_043750255.1 Pirellula sp. | reverse complement strand
CAACGCGTGTTAGAATTGAACGGCAGTTGGCAAAGCTAATTCGAACGTGCCAGATAAAGCGATGGCCCGGGCTTGGCCCGGCATTCGCAACCGGTTTGGCGTCCTAACTCTAGTGCCGCTAATTTATTCCCAGTAGTTCGTTGGCGTGTGCAATCAACAACTCGCGTTCCTCTTGGTCCAACCAGACATAGGAACCCACTAAATCTCCGTCAGCATTGACTAAACAAAACTGGTCTGGGTGACCACGTTTTTCGACTCTTCCTAAGAAAAATTTCTCTGCCCCGACTCGAATAATGGATTCAATCGGACCTGTCAGGAACAACCATCTATCCTGGTTTGCTTGGTACTTCTTGGCGTACTCCGTCAATACTTCGGGCGTGTCGATTTCAGGATCCACGGTGATACTAACGAACTTGATCGGCTTGCCTTTGAACTTGCTTTGCAACAACTGCATTTGATTGCTTTGTCGGGTGCAAGTGCCGGGACATGTCGTAAAGAAAAAGCACGCAATATAAGGCTCGCCCCGCAAGTCCTCCGATTTGATTGTACGACCGCTTCGTTCCGTAAACTCAAACTCCTTTAACCAAGATTCTTCTTTTTTGGCCTCGGCGACCATGCGTTTGATTGCGTTGCGCTTGCCGGGATCCGGAATCGCTTTTCGTTGTAGCAGTTCGTCGTCGTCAGCATCGACCGATATTACGTTGTTACGGGTGGGAGTTCTTCCGCCGTAATCCTCATTGGATATCGGTTGTGAATGGCTACGGAAGAACAGGGCTGCGATGGTGCCTGCCAAGATGCCAGCCACGACGCCGAAAAAGCGTACTGAGTTGCGTTTCACTGCAGTTCCCCTGATTGGTTTCGTCGCACCACAATCGTTGCGGCTACTGACGTTACGATTGCAAATGCGATGGTCACCAAAACACTTGTCGTTAGAGATGGCATCCAAAAGTGGTCATCTGAGGCAACACTCGACATGAGTTGCCTCATTCCAGAAACCGCATAAGTCATTGGATTGCAACGCATGATCCAGTGCATCGCGAATTGACCAACAGGTTCCCCGCCGGCCAATGATGGTATCGGAAAGAAGGAGCCGCTTAGCAGCCACATTGGCATTAGTACCATGTTCATTAATGCATGAAAGCCTTGTGTGCTATCCATAGGCCAGGCGAAGCAAACTCCAAGGCTCGTCATTGCAATGGCAGCAACCAACATGAACCCGACCAATGCAATCGTCTGCGGCCCAAGACTAATCATTCCTGTGGCTAGCGCGATCGCGACAAAGACGATAGCTTGAACCCATGCGATGGCCGAACCGCCCAGAACCTTGCCCATGGCGATTGTCCAACGAGGCGATGGTGCTACCAACACACTTTGCAAAAACCCCTCGCGTCGGTCTTCGATAATAGAGATCGTCGCAAAGATTGCCGTGAATAGCAGAATCATGGCTGTGGTACCGGGCAGGAAATAGGTCATGAAATCGCTCGCTTGACCACCGCCGCGAAACGCGCTATGCATGCCGGTACCGAACAGAATCCAAAACAAGATTGGCTGGCCCAAGGCAGCGATCACGCGGAAGGGTTGCCGAAAAAAACGCACCCATTCTCGATGCGCTAGCATCCAAATGACTTGCGTTGCGACACTTTCAATAGGCTTCGAAGGGGCCACGTGTAGAATCGTGGCGGAGGATTTTGTGGCTAGATCGATTGCATTCATGTCGTAAAGGATACTCCGGCGAATCGATGCAGCCAATCCTTAGACTGTTCCGTCCAGCAAATCACCTTCCGTAATCATTCGAAAACCTTTGAGGGCGAGGGTTTCAAGTGCCTGTTCGGTATTATCGACCATGATCGCAACGGCAGGCTCACCGTTCGGGCGGAAAAGCAGTGGGTAGGCTTGAATAATATTGATTTCCGCTTGAAGCAGTGCGGTGCAAATTTGCAAAAGGGGCTGCGTACTCTTGGGAAGTTCCACACCGATCAAATCGCTCTCAATAATGGCTAGTCCCGCTCGCTCCAATATTTCGCGTCCTCGTTCCGCGTGGCTTAGCAGAAAACGAACGAACGCGCACTCAGCCGAATCATTTATCGAAAGGGCTACAATCCGGATCCCCGTACCCTCAAATCGACGCACGACTTCAAGCAACTGCCCAACGCGATTCTCCAGGAAAACCGTGAATTGGCGTAAGGTTGGATAATTGCGACCATGAATGGTCTCAAAAGACGTGGAGGATCCCTCTCCCGTACTCATGATTCGAACTTTCTAAAAACGATATCTGGTTGCGACAATGCAACTGAGTTTAGTGTACCAGAAAGACCGTGGACTGCAAAAAGTTCCTGCTTCTCACCTAAATTGACGGTTGAAAACGTCTGGGTCGAACGGATCTTTCTTGGCTGGCACCGAACCAGCGACACCTGCTCCCGATTGCCTTTCAAATTTTTCGATCGCGGACTCCAGGTCTGCGAGTTCTGACATGGAAATGAATTCCGTTGGCGGAGCTGATTTGGCGGGTTTCGATAGTTTGGCGTTTCGGTCTTGTTCGACTTCGTCCGTCCGTTTGGTTTTGCGATTGGAAGGTTTGGCTACAGGGACATTCGCGACAGCGGAGGAGACGCTTTGCGCTGCCTGTGTCGTCGAAGGATACTGAGCAGGCATCGTTATTTCGGGTCTTTGCGAAAGTGCCAGAGACTTGACCCAAAAGTTGATCCGCTCGATTAAGGCTCGCTCGTCATCTCGCGATTGATTGAGACTCGGATTTCGCTGGATACCATGCGCTTTCGTAGCATAAGCTAGAAGTCGGCTTTCTTGAATTCGGTCGCGATCAATGTACATGAGTACTTCATCGAGATCACGGGCCAAAATACTCGCGGACTGATCGCCCACAGGTTGGTAAATATGAAAGTCCGTTTTCCCCAACAGTCCATGACACCCGGATTGGCCGCAACGCGAGACCAGAACCGGCAAGATCGAGTTCTGAAACGTTTTACGGATGTAACCAGGAATTTCATGTTTATTCCACGACTCCCCTGATTCTGTATTGTCGCCTTGGGCAACAAACCTGAGTCGCGGTGTTTCGGCACTGGCTTGCATGACAGTGCTGGCTTGGGTTGTTGAGTCGAGTGGCTGCGTCCAGGCCGAGGTTGGCGTCGCCGCTTGTGCTTGCCTATGAACCGCTTTTTTCACATTCTCATCTGCCAGCAATGCATCCCGAAGTGAATGTTCAAGCTGCTTGAAACGGGGGGAATCGGAAGCGGATGCATCAAGGACCTGGTAATGCTCAATCGCATGATCGATCAGACCTTGCTGAATGCACCAATGAGCAAGGTGCCAATGCTCTCCTTTTCCCCAGTTTCGTACCCCTGAGCGTTGGTGTTGGTAAAGGGACTCAAGGCTCGGGCCAATAAACGCAACCTGCTTGGGCTCCACAAAGAGATTGCTATTTCCATCTGCAGCGATAGAAATGCGTTCCTTGTCCGATCGGATAAAACCCTTCAGAACGTTGCCATTTCGCAATAGAACGTAGCTACGCTCCGCAGTCACAGGTTGATCTGCAATGACTTTAGCAAAAGTCAGGGACGAGCAGATGAGCAGGCTGACAACGAGAATTTTTTGAAAAATCATGGCGGTTTGACGCAAAAGACGAAGTGAGCATAAGCAAATGCCCGCCATGGTTCGAAAACCGCGTGCGGACAGCCACGCGGGAGAGTATCAAATCGTCCTGTGTTAAAGCAATACTATGCGTTGACGAATTTTTTATCATGCTTTTCGCGGTTGGCGAGCTCCAAATCATGTTCCACCATGATACGAGCAAGTTCACGGACGTCGGTTTCTGGAACCCAGTCCAGTTTCTCTTTGGCTTTGCTGGCATCACCCAACAACAAGTCCACTTCCGCAGGTCGAAGATAACGTGGATCGATTTCGACATATTGATTCCAGTCGAGATCCAATCTTTCGAAAACCATATCTAAGAACTCGCGAATGGTTCGTGTCTCGCCGGTCGCGATAACGAAATCGTCCGGTTCATTGTGTTGCAGCATGCGCCACATGGCGTCAACATAGTCTTTTGCGTATCCCCAATCGCGCTTCGAATCGAGGTTTCCAAGGTATAGCTTGTCCTGCAAACCGAGTTTGATTCGTGTTGCTGCTCGTGTGATTTTGCGAGTAACAAACGTTTCACCACGTCGCGGTGACTCGTGGTTGAAGAGAATACCATTGCAAGCAAACATTCCGTAACTTCGTCGGTAGTTTACCGTTTGAAAGAATGCGTACACCTTCGCACACGCGTAGGGAGACTGTGGATTGAAAGGTGTCTTTTCGGTTTGCGGAGTCTCTAAAACCATTCCATACATTTCAGAGCTACTCGCTTGGTAAACTCGGACTTCTTTTCGCTTGTTCAAAAGTCTTGCGGCTTCTAGAACATTCAGGGAACCTACACCATCGCTCATCAGGGTGTATACAGGTTGGTCGAAAGAGACGCGAACATGGCTTTGAGCACCCAAATTGTAAATTTCGTCTGGTTCGACTTCCTGGACCAAATTCGTCAGTGACTGCCCGTCGGTTAAATCTCCGTAATGCAACAAAAGCTTTGGCTTTTCGTGGATATCACGATAAAGGTGATCGATTCGGCCCGTAGAAAAACTGCTGGATCGACGAACTAAACCGTGTACTAGGTATCCTTTTTGGAGCAATAACTCTGCTAGGTAGGAACCATCTTGGCCTGTGATTCCGGTGATGAGAGCTGAACGTTCCATGAGGATATTTGGCTTCGGCTGAGGTAGTGAAAAGGAGGTTGATCCGATTTGATTTCCGAACCAGCAAAATTCTAGCGATGGCGATTCATAGTTTAGCGAATTCGACTCGTTCCGACATAGGCCAGATTGAGTTCATTCGATATCCATTTAGTAACGAAAAAACCCTCACCTTTTTTACGGACGAGGGTTTCGAATTTGACGATTGTGATGAATTAGTTCATCGCAACCTTGTTCACGCTATCTGTAGTTTCGAAATTGAAAGTGAGTTCAAGCTTATCGCCAGCGATCAATCGGATGGTTTTTTCTTTAGTCACACCTTCAAAAGTTACTTCGATCTTGTAATCGTCCCAGGATTCGCCATTGTGCAATTGCTTGGTACGAAAAACTCGTGACGACCCCTCGCTTTTGGTGGCGTTTTGCGCCAAAACCACGCGTGCTTTTTCAGGCACATTGAGGGTCAAGATGGTTTCGATCGGATCAGCCGCCTTGAGCATCTCAAAATTCAGTTCTTCGCCGTTTCCACTTTCGACGACTACCGTCTTGTTTTGAACCACTTCAGAACCATCTTCGGTGGTCATGACTGCTTTAACCTCGAACCGGTACGCATCGTTTGGTTTGAGATCACGACTGACGAAGTGACGCTTCGAGCCTGTTGTGGTCGTTGGGTTGCCGTTCACGAAAACCTTGGCGGTTTCCGGCAAATTAACGGTCAAGTGAACTTCGTTGGGTTGAATGGATAGGCTCGACGCAGGCTTGTTTGCAGTCTGAGCGATCGACGAAGCACTCGGTGCACTCGAGCTGTATTCTGGCAATACGATGGAACCGGAGGTGTATCCGTTGTCCATCATTGGCACGCCTGAAGAATAGTTCTCATAATCGCCATAATGCATGGTGCCAGTGTTGCCGCCGCTGGATGCTGGATTATAGCTGCCAGCGGAACCGCCAGTGGAGTAGCTGCTACCGTAATAGGCCCCTCCAGACGAACCGCCAGAGCGAGTCGTGTAGCCACCGCTCGAACCTCCGGAACTGCCGTAGCTGGATGTGTAAACTCCGCCCGAAGATCCGCCCGAAGATCCGTAGGTTGAACGACGAGCAACTTTTGTTTGGTGATGATCAGCGATATGGGCTCCAAGTCGTCGAAGAGGCCCAACATACCTGCCGGATGAACCACCCCCGGATGAACCGCCGCCGTATGAACCACCCCCGGATGAACCACCGCCATATGAACCGCCGCCGTATGAACCGCCGCCGTATGCAACACCCCCGTACGAACCACCGCCCGATGAGCCAGCATAGTAGCCGCCGCTCGAACCGTAACCAGCAACGTATCCGCTGCTGCCACCACCGGAACCAAATCCAGCCTCGACGGGGCTAGAGCCTGCAAAAACCAACGCAACAAGCGTTGAAGCCGAAAGCCATTTTTTTAGTGTATTTCTCATGACGATCCTCCAAGTCTAGGCATAAGACTGCGTTACCTCGCAATCTAATCTACAACCTATTGAGAATACCTTGAATCGCCCGTAATTCAAGGAGTCTGGGCAGTATTTAACGAATAGGTAATTGAGAGGGCTATCCATTCCCTGCAATCCTAAAATACGCCCACCAGCAAATTGCAAGACAGAGAGCGATGAAGGCGGACGTGTAAAGGATGTTCACAACCGACCAAACGTACTTTTCTAACCTTGAAAATGATGGGCTCAACCACAAGATTGGCAGCCCTAAAAAACCTGTAACGGCAAAGAGTAGTACTAAAATCAGAAGCCTTGAGCGAAGAATTTGCGACATAGGACTCATTTTCGCGTCCTTTTTTTTTCTGACGAAAAATGGGAGGTCAGCATATGTTCAAAGACAATTCACTAATTCGGCAGGCGCCCCTCGGCAATTTCCTGCTCCCATTGTTTTATCAATGGCCAATCGATAGCGCAAGTTCCAAAGTCAGACAGATGCAAATACCCATTCAGTCGCGCTAAAACCATGTCGATCATAGCAGGATCTTTTCTGAAATAAGGTCCGTGGCTCGGTAGAAGCCATTCTATGTCCGCATCCCGTATCCGCTCCAAAGATCGGATAAACGAAGGAATATCGCTGCCGTGATGTGCGTCGATCGCTCCGACACCCCCGTCACGATAGATATTGTCCCCGCTCAGCAATAAGTTGTTCAAACGAAAAGCCAGTTGGCTATCAGCATGTCCCGGCGTCGACCAAACCTCAAGTTTGAGTTTTCCGATGCTGATGATATCGCCGTCTTTCACGTGATTTTCAACAGTCACAGGGGGCATCGCTTCGCTAATACCCTGAGCGTGGATTTCGGCAAAGGTCTGCAAGCGATCCCCCGCCTCGAGCAATGCCGCCGCTTTGGAATGAGCCGTTACCGTGGTCTTTAACAACTGCTTTGCTTTGGCAAACCCCTGGCTATGATCCACATCCGCGTGCGTGGCAATCAAAGTCTTGCACTTGGACAGAGGAAAATCGAGCTCACGAATCAGATCGATCACTTCTTCCACCGAGTCTTCGTATCCGATGTCGATCAAAGCCCATTCATCGGAATCGTGGATCAAATAGACATTGCACCCGATCAAGTGCCCAGCCTGAACGTTGAGTTCAATTACATTCGGAAATATGGGTTTACGTTGGAGCATTAAAAAAAGTTGTGGACGAGATAAAGGAGAAAAAGTGGAACGTGATTTTAAGGTGCAGCCACCACCAAAGGCTATGGACCGTGGACCACCAGCCGTTGAATTGTAGCAATGTAGTTTAGGTTGCGGGACTTTTAAATTGATGGCTTCTTTGTTGTTTCATCCAATAGCGATTTCAGTCCTTCTCGATAACTCGGATACTCCAATCGAACTGCTAGTTCAGCCTGGATTCTATTGTTCCGAACTCTCTTGTTGCTGTCGCTGCGGAAACTGGATCTCCCAGTTACCGGTACTGAGTGAGACTCGAAAACGGGCTGCGGCCAATTTCCAAGTTTAGAAATATACTCGTAATACTCTTTCCTGCGGACTGGCACACCATCACTAACGCAGTACATGGAAAATTGCATGTTAGCCGACGAAACAGCCACCACGATCGCAGCAAGATCGTCGACGTGAATGAGATTCAAATAACTGTCCGGATCGACCAGCAACGGAGTCTGGTCGCGGATCGATTGCCAGCGGGGGACTCTGTCCGGGCCATAAATTCCTGCCGACCGCAAGTTCACTCGCATATCCTTGGAAATATGCGATGCAATCCAATGTTCGCCCGCCAAAGCCGCAATCGAACTTGGTCTTTCCGGCAAAACGTCCGAGTCTTCGTCCACCCAGTCTCCTGGTGGCGAAGGCCCGAAAACGCCTGTTGTCGAAAGATAGACCCACTTCGTCTGCGTCTGTGCACTATTCCACCGTCCTGCTTTCTTCAAGAGACTTGCGAAATGATTGAGACCTCTTGTGTGAGTCTCGATGGGAGGCAAATTCTGTTGCTCCGAGTGCGTCACGGCTATCAAAATGGTCGCGAACGTGGATGCTTCTAGTTCAGGAATAGTCCGCAACGAAAAGTTCATGTCCGGAAGTCCACCCACGAGCCAATCCCAAACGAGCGGCTTAATTCCGAATTGGCTCAATTCATTTGCGCGAGCTTTCGAGCGGGTGATCGCAAAAACCGAATCGCCCTGTCCCAACCATTTGCTTGCAACCCGCAATCCGACGTACCCGCAGCCGACGATCAGTCTAGACGTCATGTCCGTCACCCCTAGATAAATCGGCACAATCACTACAAAATCCCGGCATTTCTGGCACCCTTCGGATGCTTTCTTGAGTTTCTTGAGTCAAACGGGTTTCATTTTCTAGTTTGTTAGCGAATAATCAAACCCGCCTAACCATTGTGCGGATTTTCCTTAGTTTGCTCGCAACTAACAGCATACGGAGTCTGTCGTGCCCAGTAAATGCTGCAAAACCACCCAATCCATCAACCTTGTGTTGATCCTTGGTTGTTGGCTAGTTGGTTGTTTCTCTTCCGTTTCATTTTCGCAAGACTTTCCGCGACCGGCTAAAGAAAACCAATCGCAACGACAAGGAATCGATCGAACCTCGTTGCGGCCATCGTTGCCTGACAAGGTAAGTAAACCCGTCAAAATCGCAGGAATCACGTCCGTAGAACTAGAACCTGGGCTGGGACGGATGCTCAAGGGAGATGAACCACGCAATCAGGTCGAATTGATCTCTCTTGAAAAACAACAGACTAAGGTTGCTGAAAAAGTGAACTTAGTCACGGTGAATTTACATCATGGCAATACACAAGGCAGCGGAGTTATTATCACGGGCGAAGGATATGTCCTCACCGCCGCTCACGTCGCAGGTCGCCCCAACCAAAAGATTTTCATCAACATGCATGATGGTGCGCAATTTGAGGGGATCACGATGGGGGTCAACCGAGACATGGACGCGGGCTTGGTGCGAATCACATCTGCGAGAGATACCGCAGTAGATCCTTGGCCACATGCTTCGCTCGGCGCCTCGTCGGATCTAAAACTAGGACAATGGTGTATTGCTACAGGACATCCTGGCGGATGGATGAAAGATCGACCTGCGGTGGTTCGAATTGGTCGACTGCTTCGAATCTTGCCCTCGACTCTGGTATCGGACTGCTCGTTGATCGGAGGGGACAGCGGCGGCCCACTGTTTGATTTAGAAGGCAAACTGATAGGCATTCATAGTCGAATCGGAGTCGAGGTGGACGACAATATGCACGTACCGGTCGACGTGTTTGACAAAAGTTGGTCTCGTTTGGTGCGAAATGAAGCTTGGGGTAGTTTGCCTGGTTTCAAGCCAGCAATCGGCGTACTTGGCACATCCGATAGGGACAGTGAAAGCGTCTGTAAAATTGCTCGAGTTGAAAAGAGTGGTCCGGCAGACAAAGCTGGAATACGAGCCGGGGACGTCATTCTAAAATTCGACCACCAACTGGTTCAAAATTTCGACCAGCTCAAAGCCGCAGTCGATTCAGTAACGCCAGGCGAGCAAGTCACGGTCGAGGTTCAGCGAGACACCAAAAAAATCTCCCTGCGATTAATCGTTGGTAGCAAGGAATAATTCGTTCCACTGTCTGGATAGTCATTGTTATACTAAAGTGCGGAATATTTCGAATCGAAGCAACGTAAGGCAAGTCCCGATGAAGAATTGGTTTTCTTGGATTGTGCGTGGAAGCATCGCCGCAAGCGTTCTTGCCTATGCCACGAATGGCGATCCCCTTTTCGACGCTTGGGTCACGGTCCAATCCTCCGAACAAACCACTCCCGTTGAAACCGAATTCGGTGACGAGCTCAATTCCGACCGTTTCGACGATGTAAGTCCGTCGGATTTGGCTCCGAGTTGGAAATCCCGTTTGGTCCAACAGAAAGGCACTGGTCGATTCGGTAGAGAGGCGCAAAGCGACAACAATAGAGCCTATCAACGCGATCACTCCACGACCTTGCGGGCATTTCAGGAATCGGTAGGTGATAAATGGAAGTCGACGGTACAAGTATTAGATAAAAAACGTCAGGTCGCGTTAGGTGCCATCGTCTCAGCAGACGGATGGATCGTTACCAAATCTAGCGAAATCCCAGACCGCACTATAGAAATTCGCCTTTGGGACACTACCAAAGCAGAGGGTACTGTCAGGTTTCGAAGGAACGATTTGGACTTAGCACTAATCAAAATTGATCGCAAAGACCTGCCAACTATCCAGTGGAATACTTCTGTGATTGTGCGTGTCGGAGGATGGCTGGCAACGACTGACATTCGCAAACTTCCAGCCGCAATCGGAGTCATGAGTGTTTCAAGCCGAAATGTTAAAAGTGAGAAAGCAGTTCTTGGCGTTTCGTTAGGCTTTGCTCTTAATGGCGAAAATGGTGCCTTGGTTGAGAATGTATTTGATGGTAGTGGGGCGGATCGGGCTGGCGTACAAGCTGGCGACTTGATAACCGCTATCGACGGCGTAGTACTGGCATCTCAACCCGAGGTCATGGCAAGACTAAAGGGATTGTTGGCTGGCCAAAGGGTCGACGTCGGGATCCTTCGCGACGGAAAGCAAGTCTTGATAACAGCCCAGATGATGGATCTCAACAACTCACTTCTCGATCCAACGGAAATGGAGGTGAACGGAGATATCAGCGCTCGCTCAACTGGCTTTCAAAACATCATTCAACATGATTCTGTGATTGTTCCGAATCAATGTGGAGGTCCAATTGTGGATGTCAATGGAAACGCGGTCGGACTCAATATCGCACGCGCTGGACGTGTTTCTTCCTATGCAATTCCTGCAAGTGTCGCAAGCCGTGCGATCGCGGAAATGATGACATCAGTGATTGGCCAGAAATCATCTCTCGATGAAAGCGTGGCTCAATTTCCAGCGGGGAGAACGTCGATTGAGTTGCCGACTTCCGCAAACGGTATCGCTGTAGAATCACTTAAGCCGGAAGTAACCCTTCCTAACAAAGTCAGCCGACCCTAATCCACTTGCGTACGCAACGGCTTACTCTGCTTGCGAGAGCCATTGCGACTGGATGCAAATTCAATTGCCGGAGACAATGAACCGTGAGCAATTTGTCGACGGCTTGAATTCGACGACAATGATTGATTTCAGAACTTGTCCGCAAGGAGCTTTTTATGTTTGGACGCAAAGGAGTAAGGCGAGTTGAATCGATCGAGAACCAGGAAGTGGACGAAGTCGAGAGCGAAGGCTTTTCATTGGAGGAACTTGGCTCGGCGTATGCAATGGCGATCGAACAAGCATCCGGCGACGTCGCTTCCCTAAATGAGTCTGATACCGAGGCGGTGAACCAATTGCCGAGCGTTTTATCCGACGAGCCTACGCTGGAAGCCATGTTGGAAGCACCTAACCCAACAGAATCAGACGGTGTGCAAGTTACACCTGAGACAATTCTAGAAGCGATGCTATTTTTAGGCACAAGCGACAATCGACCTATTACAATCGATAAATTGCGAGAGTTGTTTCGTGGCATCACCGTTGCCGAACTCGATGAAGCGGTCGACTCGCTAAACAGACTGTATCGAGCGCATGGCCGGGCCATGACAATCGTTCGTGATTCGGCTGGCTTCCGTCTGCAGTTGGTTCCGGAGTTGTACTTGGTCCGAGACCGGTTTTACGGCAAAGTCAAGGAAACGCAGCTTTCTCAGTCTGCGATTGACTGCTTGTCTCTGGTCGCTTACCAACCCGGTTCTACTCGAGAGGAACTGGAACGACAGTGGAATCAGCCCGCTGCGAGCATGCTCAGTACACTCGTTCGAAAGGGGCTACTAAAAATTGAGAGGCGTTCTTCGCAGAACAGTCCTGAGGAGCAGTCGCACTATTATACAACAGAACGATTTCTCGAAATCATAGGTCTGGAATCGCTTGAGGATCTACCTCTTTCGGAGGACATTTGATTCGCTCCACGTAGGTCCGGCTGTCCTCAGCCGAACATTTCACGATTCTTGCAGATGCGACAGATTTTGATTGGCCGTTGCAAAGTCAGCCTGAGGACAGGCTGACCTACGTGAACGGCCCTGGATCCCGTCCAACACTGGTCGCTCGACCAGGTTATATTGCCTACGGCGAAATCCATTTGATTGTCCGTTTTCCTTTTTCCTCTCATTAGAATGGCCCCCCTTCATGCATACTCGTTTTGCAATCCTCACAACGTTAATTTTTCTCGCACAAGTCGCAGGTACTAGTTTGACCTCACATGCACAAACCCCCAAGCGAACGCTTGGCAAGATCGAACGGTTCGATAGCCAACTCGACAACCTGCTGGGTACGGATGCCAAACTTGAGATTTTGGCCGATGGATTTACATGGACAGAAGGGCCGGTTTGGATGGGAGACGCGGCAAATGGCCATCTGCTGTTCTCGGACATTCCTCGAAACACCACTTTCAAATGGACTGCCAAGGATGGGATTCAATTATTCATGAATCCATCTGGGTATACCGGTGTGACTTACTACGGACTGGAGCCTGGCAGCAATGGTTTGCTCAAAGATCTCGATGGCAATCTAGTATCGTGCGAGCACGGCGATCGACGCGTCAGCGTGTTGACTCCTGGAGGTGGTAAGCGAACGTTGGCCGACAACTATCAAGGCAAGCGGCTCAACAGTCCCAACGATGGCGTACTCAAAAGCAATGGTGACATTTATTTTACAGATCCACCGTACGGACTTCCAATGCGAGAAAACGATCCACGTCGGGAATTGGAACACTTCGGCGTTTATCGCATTGCCAAAAAAGATGGAGCCTTAACACTTCTCACGACGGAATTGCAGCGACCGAATGGCATCGGGTTTTCGCCAGACGAAAAGACTCTTTATGTAGCACAAAGCGATCCAAAACGTGCGATATGGATGAGCTTCGCAGTCGCAGCCGATGGGACGATCGGCAAGGGGACATTGTTTTATGACGCGACCGATGAAGTTGGCAAGATGCCAGGCTTGCCAGACGGCCTTTCCGTGGACACACAAGGAAACCTATGGGCAAGTGCACCGGGTGGCATATGGATCTTCAGCAAAGAGGCAAAGCTCCTTGGGCGCATCAACACAGGTGAGCGAACCAGCAACTGCGGTTTTGGCGAAGATGGCAGCACGCTTTTTGTAACTGCGGACAGTTATCTGTGCAAAATCCAAACCAGAGTGAAAGGCCTGCCATAACGTTAACAAAAATTAAGCGAGCCAAGTTCAACGCGATGAGGAATACTTCCTGTCACCGGCATGCCGACGATTTGTTCATGCCGAAAAACTTCATCGACCCCATTCTAATCTGAGAATTGTCCATCGCCACTTGCCACAGCGGATGTTGTCGACTTGAGCAAGACCGCTTCGATGCATAAGCCTGGTCCGAACGCCAACAAAACACAGTTATTTAACGTTGGCTGCTGTTGCGAAAGTCTGTCCAAGATAAACAAAACCGTTGGCGAAGACATGTTTCCGTGGTTTGCAAGAATCGCCTGAGAAGCCTCGAGCGATTGAGACGGCAATCCCAATGCCTTGCCCGTCGCTTGGATGACGCGTGGGCCACCTGGATGTATAGCCCAAGCATCGATATCGGAAACGCTGAGTGATTGCCCTTCCAACCACGTTTTCAGTTCGCCCTCCAGGTTGGCTTCGATGAACCCGGGAACCTGTGGATCCAATGTCATTCGAAACCCATGGTCTCCGATCGTCCAACTCATCAAGCTAGTGGTTTCGGGGATCCATTTCGACAGAGTGGAAACAATGGACCAATTCGCTTGCGACGGCACGCAGGGATCGGCATCGATTTCTCGATAACCAAAGTTGTCGCTCGTGGCTCCAATGACGAGTCCCGCAGCTCCGTCTGCGAAGAGTGCGTTCGCAACCAGTTGCTGTGCATCGTCTGTGTATTGCTGATGTATGCTGCATAGCTCGACCGCTCCGAGCAAGACGACTGCGGAAGGAGTTGCGTCGACAATGGCCTTGGCAACGCGAATTCCGTTTAGAGCACCGTGACACCCCATGAACCCAACATGCGTGCGTTGGATATTGGAGTCAAGCCCCAAAGATTCGATCAAAGCGATATCGATACCCGGTGCAAAGAAACCGGTACAAGAGACCGTTACCAAATGGGTGATGTTCGATTTCGCGATCCCCGAATTTTCAATCGCTGCTGCACATGCTCGCTGTAGCATAGGCCCCGCATGTTCGGAAAACACTTTCATCCGTTCAGCGGTTGTCGGTCCAAACGGAATCGTTGCGGTGGCAGGCTTATAAAAAGTCTGACGTTGCAAGTCAGGTAATCCCTCCGGTCCCAACAACACACTGCCTCGCCGCTGGACCCCAGACTTGCGATAGAGGGCTGGCAACGCATCCTTCCAGCGTTCCGACAAATTTAACTGCTGGGCAACAATTGCCGCGTCGCTCTGTGCAATCGAATGTTCGGGAATGGAGGTAGCCAAACCAAGGATCTTGGCAAACGTCGCCTTTTTGACCGAAGGCGTTTCAAGGCTCGATAAACTCATTGACTTGTCTTTCGGATAAGTGAGGCGCGAAGTGGCGGAAGCCAATTGCAAGCCCGTAACACCCACGCTGCTCCCCGTGGCCATCTGATTTGGCCAGCGATCCAGCGGCATGTTCTATGTTTGTGAATTCGCTGCCGATGAGCCCAGTCGTTCCATCGAGAGCTCATTTCGTCGTTCCAACCATGCGCTGCAATGTCGGTGATTATTGGCATCACCGATTCCGCGCTTGCCAATGCCCACGACATGCCTTCTCCAGTAAACGGCTCAACATATCCTATCGCGTCGCCGATCAAAAAGGTGCGATGAGCCGATACTCGCGAGGAGCTGCGGGTCAAACCGGGTGTTGCGAGCCATTGATCTTTTTCAGGCAAATCGATTCCTCGCAAGCCACACTCGGCGATGATTCCTTGTACGACTTGCCGAATCCCGCCACTGCACGGGATGCTCGACGGATCGATGGCGGCTGCCACATCCACCATGCCTCCATCGGTTTTGCATATGCCAACGTAACCTTTGCGTCCGACCAGCATGTGCAATTGCCCATCGGCAAACTCGGCAGCTTGTGCTGCGGAGATCAAGCATTGAACTCCGATCCGAGAATCGCTTTCTACTATGGCTGGCCAATTGTCTTCCTGTCGAATGGACGACCGCGTCAAACCGCTGGCTATGAGTACGCTCTTTGTCGATATGACCTCCAGCTCGCCATCTTTTTGTAGACGAACCGATCGCATTACGGACCCTGAGTCAGCGGTTGCGGCCAACAAATTGCCGTGCGTTCGATCGATGAAATGCGAACCGTGTTCGATTGCTTGCTCGACCAAAATCGTATCCAACGTTGAGCGTCGAATGCTCATCATCGTCGGTACTCGCCATTGAGCTTGTGTCTTCAAAATTTGCAATCGCATCGAATCGATGCGGACGGCTCCAGCGGATTCGATGGTCTGCGAAACACCAAGCCCAGCGAGCGAGGCTTGAGAACGCAAGTTAAGGCAACCGCCGCAAACCTTTTCTCTCGGAAAAGTCTTCGATTCGACTAGAAGCGTTTTGAGGCCTTGCTTGGCGGCGAGAATAGCTGCTGCTGCGCCGGCGACCCCAGCTCCAATGATGACCACATCCCACTGGCTTTCCTGCAGTTCTTTCGTTGAAATCGTCGATGCGGACGCCTCGGCGGATGCACGCAGTGATTCCTTGATTGCGATCATATTACGCGTCCCATCGCAGCAGATACCTCTCCGGCCAATGCCGGCGCGTCGTGCACGGTTTCAAGCCCGCTTGAGCTGCTATTTCGCACGCCTCCGTCTCGGTGAACGCTGCACGAACCGATTGAGGGCCATCGAAATGCACCACGGGGGAACGAGAAAGCAATTGGCAACCGATCTGAGCTAGCGTGTATCCTAATCGTGACCTCACTAGATCATCCACCAACACCGACAGCGACGCGACTCCTTTCATGCGTTCCAATACCTGAACCGCTTGACGTTCGGTGAAATGATGTAGAAACAAACAACAGTAAACGACATCAAACTTGAGATCCGTCGGCTGAAAGACATCGACTTGTTGGAAATGCATTTCAACGGATGACCGCCTTGAAGCCTGCAATCGGTCAAGAGAGGTCGACCAGGCCTGTATCGCCAAGTCGACTGCAGTCTTACTAATATCCCACCCGTAGACCTTGCACTGTATCTCGCTGGCAAGCCGCCGTCCCACATCCGTTGCTACGTCGCCACTACCGCATCCAAGGTCCAAAACGGTAAGGGAATCGCGATTGTTTTTTTTGGCAATGGCTAAAATTTCTTTTGCCATGTACTTGCCGGTTTGACATAGTTTGTTGACCCGTCGCAGACCGTTCAGGGCACGTCGATGTTCTACGGGATCGATTGAGGGATCATCCATCCTTTCTGGTACAAGCACTCTTGATTTCATGCGGCCTCTTGGACTGGCCCCCCCAACTCGTAGTGGAAACCCTTAACTCTTACCGGAAAAGGAGCGGTTCGCTAGTTTCGAAGTGAGGGAACATGTTACGATGTCCTGATGGATTTTTCAAAACATAAACACCGATTGTACACGCAAAAAGGATACTGGACCATGCGAATCGTGGGCATTCATAGGAAGCAACGCATTGCAACGTCTGCATCGTCTCGTCTCTCTCTATTTGCAAGCTTTAGATACGATCAAGAGCGACCACTCGCCAGCCAAGTGGTGCCCGAATAATGATCGAGTGCCCTAACATTAAAAAGTCCGTAATCAAAAATCATTACGACGTTAGTACGCTTTTTTACAGACTGCTCTGGGGTCCCCATATTCATCACGGCTATTGGCTGACGGATGAGACTCCAGCCGCCGCGCAAGTGCAATTGACGTCGACACTTGCCGGACTTGCCAAGATCCAACCCAATTCCGTTGTATATGACATCGGTTGCGGGATGGGCGGGTCGAGCATCTGGCTGGCCAAACAATTGCAGTGCCAGGTAACCGGAGTCACGCTCAGTCCAGTCCAACGGCAATGGGCAACGGCAAGCGCCGCCCTGAAGGGTCTCCAACCAAGACCCCAATTCCGATGCGAAGACGCCGAGGCGATCGAATTTCCGCAGAACTCAGCGGACGTCGTTTGGAGCATTGAATGCACCGAACACTTGTTTAACAAGCAGGCGTTTTTTAAAAAGGCCGCGTCCTGGATCAAACCCGGAGGCCGCTTTGCCCTATTAGCATGGCTCTCGGGTGAGTTGCCGATGAGCGACCTCCACTCCCAGCAAGCCTTGCGAGTTTGTGAAGGTATGTTTTGTCCGTCGCTCGGCAGTCAGACCGACTACGTGCAATGGTTCGAACAAGCTGGCCTCCAAGTAACTGCAAAAGGAATATGGACGGACCAAGTCAAAAAGACATGGGAAATATGCCGCAAACGCGTGGAAAAAACAGGTGTCCGATACCTCGCCAAAGTCTTAGGTCGCAACCACGTATTATTCCTCGACCATTTTGACGCGATCTTAAACGCCTATGACTCGGGTGCCATGGAATACGGATTTTTTATTGCAGAAAAAATCCCAGTGGGCGCGGGTGTCTTGCGCCAGTAAGAAGTGGACTTTCGCTAAAAACGCGCGAAGAGCTATCAGGTCAGTCGGTCGATGGCAAACGGACGCGACTTGGCCGCATGGATGGCGCATCACAAAACAACGGCTACACCAAGAGATTTGGCAAGCTATTTCGGCCTGAGCCATGCTAATTGAGCAGTCTGATTCGAAGAACGGAACAAAAGTTGCGCAAACACAATCTCCCTGCAATACCGGTTTTTTAACACCCCAGGGCAACGCCCCCATCGAACATAAACGGTACATTGACAAACACGACGAAGACGTGCAAGAGATTCGTAACCGGAACTGGAGTCTGACCAACAGCTAACCCGCATGAAACCGCTCGACGCCCCAGAAGATGATGAGTATCTATGCCAACGACCCCAAATAATTCCGAAGCCGAGCCGGCGCCTGTGAAGCTAGCAAACGCCAAGCCACCTGAGATCGCATCCGAGTCGGTTCCCGCCACGCTCGCGGCGCTACATGTGAACCCCGACACCGGGCTCACGCGCGCGGAGATGGACGCTCGCCGAAAGGAGCACGGCTACAACGAAGTCGTCGAACAAAAGGGTCACCCGGTCCTCAAGTTCCTTAGGAAATTCTGGGGGCTGTCGGCGTGGATGCTTGAGCTGATCATGATTCTGTCTCTCGCGCTGCGGAATTACGCCGATCTCGTCATTGTCGGCGCACTGCTGGTCGTCAATGCAGTGCTGGGCTTTTGGCAAGATCATCGAGCCGCGGGCGTGATGGAAACGTTGCGCAAACGACTCCAGATCAGCGCGCGTGTGCTGCGCGATGCGAACTGGCAGGTCGTTCCCGCCCGCGAACTGGTCCCCGGCGACATCGTCCGCGTGCGCCCCGGCGACATAGTTCCGGCGGACGTGAAGATCCTGACTGGAACCATGAGTGTCGATCAATCGGCCCTCACGGGGGAGTCGAAGGATGTCGACAAGGCTACGGGCGAAGTCCTCTCGTCGGGTTCCATCGTCCGCCGGGGAGAAGCTAATGGCGTGGTGATGTTGACGGGGGCGAAGACCTATTTCGGACGCACTACCCGCCTCGTGCAGATCGCGGCCCCCAAGCTCCACATCGAAGCAGTGGTATCCAAAGTAGTCCGCTGGCTCTTCGTCATCGTCGGCGCGTTGCTGAGCGTGGTCATCGTGTTGTCATTGATCCGAGGCTCGCCGCTTATCGAGATGATTCCCCTCATGCTTGTCCTGCTGATGAGCGCGGTGCCCGTGGCTCTCCCGGTCATGTTTACCGTCAGCATGGCCATCGGGTCGGCAGAGCTGGCGAAGCGAGGTGTGCTGGTCACGCGCCTCAGCGCCTCGGAGGACGCCGCGACGATGGACGTGCTCTGCGTGGATAAGACGGGCACGATTACGATGAACCAACTGGCGGTTACCGGCGTGATCCTGCTGGAAATTGCTAAGGAATCCGAGGTGCTGTTCGCCGGGGCACTCGCGTCTCAAGAAGCCAACCAGGATCCGATTGACCTGGCATTCCTCGCCGCTGCGAAAGCGCATCATGTCTTCGACGGCGTTCCGGCGGTTAAACCGGTCTCGTTCGCACCGTTTGATGCGAAAAATCGGCGGACGGAAGCCGTGGTCGAGCAGAACGGGCAACGTCTCCGCGTGATGAAGGGGGCCGTGCGAACAGTCGCCGAGGCGTGTGGACTTCAGCCCCCCGCGATTGAGGCGTTGGAGGCCCGTGTCAGCGAATCCGCCCTCAAAGGCTATCGGACGCTCGCGGTGGCGCGAGGCCCCGAAGCGGGCACTCCCCAATTGCTTGGGCTGGTGACTCTATACGATCCGCCTCGGCCGGATGCCCAGCAGCTCATTGCGAAACTCCACGATCTCGGTGTTCCCGTCAAGATGCTGACCGGCGACGCGCTGGCGGTTGCACGGGAGATAGGTCAGGGAGTCGGATTGGCAAATATCCGACGAGTGGCGGACTTGAAGGCGGCGGACGCTCAGGCTGGCAACCAGGCGGTCGATCTCCTGGCGGGCGCCGATGGCCTTGCCGAGGTATACCCAGAGGACAAATACCTCGTGGTGCAGCACTTGCAGGCTGCGGGGCACGTGGTCGGGATGATGGGCGACGGCGTCAATGATGCGCCAGCCCTGCGCCAGGCCGAAGTGGGCATCGCCGTCAGCAGCGCGACCGACGTTGCCAAGGGGGCGGCCAGCGTCGTCCTGACGGACCAGGGGCTCACCAACATTGTGGCATTGGTCGAGCAAGGGCGGACCATCTACCAGCGGGTGCTGACGTGGATCATCAACAAGATCAGCCGGACGATCCTGAAGTCGGCCTTCGTGGCCATCGCGTTCGTGGTGACCGGTCAGTTCGTTGTCTCTGCCTTTGCAATGCTGCTGCTCACATTCATGACGGACTTCGCGAAGATCACCCTCGCCACCGATCACGTTCGGTCGTCCCGAAAGCCAGAGACCTGGAATATCGGCGGCTTCATCACGGTGTCCGTGGCGCTGGGCGTGGCGATGGTCGCGGAAGCTCTGCTCTTCTTGTTTTTTTGCTGGTCACGTTTTGACCTGGCACCGATCGCCGACCTCAAAGACAAGCCCCTCCACACGTTTAGCTTCCTGATCTTACTCTACTTTGCGGTGTTCTCCGTTGTTTCCGCACGCGAGCGATGCTGGTTCTGGGCGACAATGCCCAGCAAGAGTCTCATCGCGGCCCTGACGACGAATGCGATTGTGGGCACGGTCCTGGCGCTCGTGGGTCTTCCGAGTCTTGCGCCGTTGCCGTGGTGGCAGATGCTCGCCATCTTCGGTTATGCGATGGTTTCTTGCCTCGTCGTGAATGACGCCCTGAAGGTCATTCTGATCAAACGATTCGTTCCCACGGCGGTGGCCTAACATGCAGGTACGAGGATCAAGGTGAAATACTTCAATCAGTTCAGAGTGGCACCCGGCAGCAAAGTGAAGCTCCAGGACATCGATCCGGGGTTCAAGGACCACCACGAGGGCCACAAGTATGCCAATCTAGGCCGATCATTGATGGCAATCGACGTGTTGGAAAATGTGTCAAACGTGGGCGCTGGTCGATAAGCCGATCGGGGCGATTTCGGCGTAAACCGCTGAAAGGCCGCGTGTGTTGCCCCAAAGGGAGCAGACTTCATTGTTACGCCGCAGGGATTGGTTCAAACTCCGCAACCGGCTGGGTTTTGCGAGCAATGGATCGTGCTGGGAATTATTACGATGCTCTTGGACGATTAGTGCTGTACTGCGACATTTCCTGTACTGATGGGAAATGAATATTTTGGTATCATGAGGCGTTATCTGATCCTTCACTCGCAGCAGCATTGGTTGCTGAGTGACGATTGGGAGTGTACCTTGAATCGACTAGAAAATAAAGAAAGTGATAAGTGAATCATGTTGAAAAATTCGAAACTATGGTCGCTTGGTTTGGCCACTTGGGCGATGATCTTTAACGGCGTTACAATGACAAACGCTCAGGAATTAACGATTGGATCTAAGGCACCGAAACTCGACATCGAACATTGGGTCAGCAACGGCCATGACAAGTTTAAGCCGGTCACTGAATTCGAAACTGGCAAAGTCTACGTCGTCGAGTTTTGGGCAACTTGGTGTGGCCCATGCGTTATGAGCATGCCGCATCTTGCAGCCACGCAGGAAAAATACTTGGAAAAAGGCGTGCAGCTAATCAGTGTTAGCGATGAGGATCTCGAAACAGTTGAGGAATTCCTAAAAAAACCTGTGAAAGGTGCTGAAAAAGACGACACAGAAAACACATATGGCAAGCTAACCAGCGCCTACTGTTTGACAACCGATCCGGACAAGTCCGTCAACACTGACTACATGGAAGCTGCTGGCCAGAATGGTATCCCAACCTGTTTCATCGTCGGCAAATCTGGGCAGATCGAGTGGATCGGGCATCCAATGAGTATGGATGATCCACTCGAGAAAGTTGTCGAAGGCAAATGGGATCGAGATGCCTACTTGAAGCAATATCGAAAAGAGCAACAGCGCGAACTGCTGTTCGCAAAGGTAAGTCGACCCATGCGATCCGGAAACATCAAAGCAGCCCTCAAGGTACTTGCCCAGGCCAGGGAAGAAGCGGCTGGAGATGAAGAAACGATTGCCGTGATTGATGACTTAGAGTTTCGAGTCAACGCTTCTTCGGCCATGAACAAGCTGCAAGGCGGCGATGTTGACGATGCCCTTGCAGAAATCGATGCGATCGCCAAGACAGCCAAGCCAGAACAAAAGAAAATGCTGCTGATTGCCAAGTTCAAAGCTCTGGTTGGCATCGTTGTAAAGTCAGGAGAAAGAGATAGCCAAGCAGCCAAAACACTTTCGGAAATCGCTGGAAGCAAGGAAACCGACGCAAACACTTTGAACGAACTCGCCTGGGTCGTTTACGAGGCCGCTAGCGAGAATGACAAGTTTTCGAAGCCGCTCATTGCCGCCGCAACTGCTGCTGCAGAGGAAGCGGTTGTAAAAGAACCAGACAATGGGCCAATTCTCGATACTCTTGCTCATTTGGCTTATTTGGCAGGAAACCTAGATCGGGCAATTGAACTGCAAACCAAGGCAATCAAAACCGCACCCGATCCACTCAAGGACGACATGCTAACATTCTTGGACAAGCTTAAAGAAGAAAAAGCTAGTGCTGCAAAGGGGAAATGATCCGTCACCAGTTGAGGGCATGCTACCTGGATTTTCGAATAAACGTGACGACGCTTGCCATGTCCTCCGGCGTTAACACTCTTTCAAACCCTTCCGGCATAAGGGACTTTTCTGACTCGCGCATCTCTTCGATGGAAGCGCGGGTCATGCTGATTAGCGATCCCTGATCGTTTACGATCTCGATTCTATCTTCACTCTCCCGAACTTTGAGTCCAACGATCGTGCTTCCATCGATCGAGAGGATGCTTATCCTTCTATACTTGGCTTCCACCGATCGGTTCGGATCCAAGATCGCCGACAACCAAGCCTCGTTTTTCCAAATGGACAATGCTTGAAGATTGGGCCCTACCGACGGTAAAACACCATTCACATCTACTCTGTCCTGATGGCACTGAGCGCAATGCTGTTTGTAAAGCAATTCGCCGCGAGCGATATTGGCAGAGGAGGCTGGCCACTTGCTGGCGTAATCGCTCACAATTGCCAGCCGATCTGTACCAGGCGCCGGACCAAACAGCTTTTCAACCAATCCACTCACCTCGACACTCTTGCTAGCCCTCAACTGCTCGATTTGCGCTGATTGAAAAGCGTCGACGCCAATTGCTCCCGAAGCGACCTTTTCCAGCAATGCTGCTGCATGCTCCTCTCGGGAGATGCTTTCAGCGATAATGCCAGACCGAGTGGGCACGGAATAGTTTTCCCAGCCCGCTAGAACTTTCGTACCGGCTGGTTTCCCCAACGAAACCAGTCCCTTGACTAACGCCAGACTGAAGTTGCTATCCTGACAATTTTCTAGAACTCCTACCAAAAAATCAACACGCTTGGAATCGCTGCCGCTGGTCATGGAAACCACCAGATCAAGCGCCGCACTACGAGTGTTCAAGTCGCTTTGGTTGTCTCGAATGGCGGCTTGAGCGTCGCTTAGCAAACGGTCGAGGCTCGCTTCATCTAACTGGTGTGACTTGTCAGCATCGAGAGCGAATTGCCGTCCTAAAGCATAGTGCCACCCTGGGCGAACTAGCGTTCCTTGGACAATTCGTTCGCGAAGTTGCTGTTGTAATACCGGAGTTGCCTTGGGAATCAATTGATCCAGCATTGCATTCGCGCGAGCATTGGCATTGGCTAACAAATATTCAATCGTTGGGTCGATTCCTTTTTTCGGCAGAAAAGCAATGGCTTGGTCAATCCAGGGATCACCTGCATGATGGGAGTACAGAGCAGCAGTCTCGGCAAACGCTGGCTCGTCGCACAAGACAAGTGCAGTAATCAGTTGCAGCCCCAATGCGGCCGATTGACGAGCTGCCTCGGATCTCGAAACAACAACCGCAACTTGGCGTAACTCTCCATGGAGAAGCTTTTGTTTTGCCATGGTTTCGATTGCCCACCTTATGACTCGGTGATCGCTATCCTTGCATGCGGCAGTCCAATCGGCTGAAGTGCACTGCTGCATCGCATTCAAAGTTGCCATCGCACGAAGACGGACAATCGGTTGATCGGATTGCAAAAGCATTCTTCGTAGCCTGTCGGGGATCGTTGTCGACAACAAACTGCGGCGCCATATCAATTGCTGTCTTGCCACATCGGAAACAGCGGAGCTCGGACTTTGCAGGGCTGCTAACAGTTGGTCGTCGGTTGCGTTGGTCCAATCGAATTTTGCAAAGGGCGTGAAATCGGAACGGTACGCTCGATAGATTCGTCCAAGGTTTTCTCCCGCCCGAACATCGATTCTTCGCTGCCAGTCGTCCGGAATCCACTCGGGGTGTTCAATGACACGACGATACATGTCCGCAATCCAAAGAGTACCATCGATTCCGTTCTCGATGCGGACGGGCCGGAACCATGGGTCATTGCTCCGTAGCCATTCGCTCTGTTTATCCTCATCGAATCGCGTTCCTACGTACGAAGCGCCTTTGGCTTCCACTCGAACGCGTGAAACCAGATTATGAACACTCTCACATACCATTGCGCAACCTTGCATGTCGGGCGTTGCACCTGGACTGCGACAGAATATCGAACTGCATGCGGAGGTAAACCGATTCGCGGTAAACAAATCATTGAATCGATCTGCATCGCGACTAATTGGATAAACGGGCGGCGAAGTCGGTGGTTGAATCATGTGTTGTGAAAGCGATCGAACATTCGAACCGGCTGCACTGACCCAGTTCCGGTCATAAACATAATGAAAGATCGGATGGCTGTTGTCATTTCCAAACCAATTACCCCAATCGTCGCAGCCACGAATATACTGAGTTGTGCCTGTCTCGATACCAACAATTCCTGTATCGACATCTAGGCTCAGATCGCACCCGCTCACGTTGATCTTTTTGCCGGTGGCGACTTCTAATATCTCCTTGACTTGTGAGCCCGTACCTATATGAAGACGATGGTCGAGACCATAGGTAAAGCCGTTGACGCGATGCTGTGGATTGGCCAGCGGAAAGCCGCTCAATAAAATTCGGCGTTCATCGGCCACACCGTCATGATCTGTATCACGAGTAAAGAAAATGTCGGGTGCACAAGCGACCACGATCCCATCGCGCCAAGGGTAGACTCCGACCGGAAAGGAAAGCTTGTCCAAGAAAATCGTACTCGAATCGAGTTTGCCATCCCCATCGGTATCGAGTAGCCGCTTGATGCACCCGGTCTTTGGACCTCCGGATGGATAGTCACTCATCTCAACAACCCAGACGGTACCGTCGGCGCCGAAGGCGATATTGACTGGGTCCTCCACCAAAGGTTCGGCTGCAACCAACTCGACTCTCCAACCCTTGGGCATCTGAATGGATTGCAAAGAATCTGTTGAGGAAAGCGGTTGATCCAATAGACGCTTCGAGTTGGCCATCTCCAGTATTCGGGTGACGATCAGTTCCTCTGTACCAGAAACCCATCGACCAGGTTGGTTGTAGAACAGCATCGACGCGTCTACTTCATAGCCACCCTCATTTCGCACTCGTTCGGAAGCAATGTACGCAAAGACATCGTCCGTATAAGCAGCTACCCAAACATTTGGAAATTGACTTAGTTCCTTCTCAAGCCGAATTTGGTAGTCGACGACGACTTCGCCCCCCATAAAGACCCAAGCGAGAGTGTCGCCAAAACTCCACAAGTGAATGGGGGCTGGGTATGTTTCTGGCAACCGATTTTTTTGCTTAAGTATTGCAAGCATAGACTCTGCGAAGTTGCGTTCAACAAAAGACTTGCTCTGGGACATTTCATTCAATCGATCTCGCGAAGGCCTTTCCGGGGCAATTGCCACTAGTTGAAACGCCTGTGATTTGGGAGGGGGTAGCTCTTGAAGCGCCCTGGCGCAAACCGACTGAACGGATTTTGCCATCTCCTGGGCATGCTGTTTTGCATGCTCGTACTTTCCGCGTGGGTTGGGGTTCGCATCTGCTCCACATCCAATGATTGGCAAGGCGATCGCCTCAGGAGCATTGTTACTGCGCAGGGCTTCCTCTAGAAGACTGGCGGAAATGCCAGCCCAGTCTGCACTGATCTTGTTCAGTTCGGGAGCAATCGACGTGCAATGGCACGCATATTGATAAGCGACGGCAATAGTGGATCCGTCGAGCCTTTTGGCATGGATTACTCTTACGCTTCGATCGACAGGACCATCGTCAACCGTTCCGAATCCCGTCCAAATATTGTTCTTGAGCAACCTGCGATTGATTGCAAATTCGGCTCGCCCGGTTCCGAACCCGACGGTCGCTATTTGCATTTGCTCGATCGATTCGCCGACAATTTTCACGACTGCATTGACCGTCCTGCGGCTAGTACTCGACATGTGCTGTAGTTCATCAGCGCCCAGTGGCGTCGAATACAAGTTGGGTAGGACGTCGTCGAGCTGAGGGGCTGTGTGCGAGTGAGTTGTGCACAAAACAACTTGTTTGCGTTCAAGCGAAAACCGTTCTCGCAACTGAGCGTGGATTTGATCAGTGAGCGATGCCGATAGGCCGATGGCATCTAGCGAGACAATAACGAGAGGCGGTTGTTCGCCATGCTTGAGCGTCATTGCGCGTGCGAAGAGACGATCATCGATCTCCGCAGTTGCCTGAGTTCGTGAACTATAGCCACTCAAGCGAACTGGCACTTCTGGAGTGATATCCGACTTGGCCGCTCCTACTTTCCATTCGCTCTTTAATGATTGAGCCGACAACGAGCTCGGGCCAAGAATAAACAGGTACAGCAATGCATTCAGAATTAGACCAACGCAACTTGCAGTATCGCAGTAAGATTTCATCACATGTGCTTTCGGAAGTTTCAAATGAGCGAGTGTTGTATTGATTATATCGAAATCACTGCACGACGGACTGGGGTTCAGCGAACTTCCTGCGACTTGTTTAACCCGCGCAGCGGCGGGCGGCTTGTTTAACCCGCGCAGCGGCGGGCCATGCCAAGACGTCATCCAACTCGCAAGCAAACCTAACGTTGGTAGATCGGCAGGAAATGGTATTTAACGGATAGACTCAATATTGCCAAGGCAGTGCAGTAGACTTTACCAGCGTTTTGCTCTTCACCACTTGATGATTGCCACGATCCGTTGGGTTCTTGATGTTTGAGCAACTCCGACGCAACCAATTTCGATGCCGACTCTGCCGTCTCGCCTCCGCGTTGATGCATACCTTGAGCGGAATAGTAAATGCCGTATAGAACGAACCGCTCACCCCATTTGGGCGGATGTTCTTTGAGCCACTCCGAGGCTCCGATGACTAGTGGTGAATCATATTGACCGCAAACTTGCATCGCTAGTAGCCCAGCAGCAGACATAGTAAAGGTCGGGCTGTCATTGTTGGCCTCGTACGAAAATCCATTCTTGGCTTGCTTGGGCTGACCATTTGAATCGACTGGCGAAGTAAACGATCGAACTAGATAAACGATCGCGTCGTCAATAGTCGATGACGGAACATCCAGACCGTCATTCTTGGCACTGCGAAGAGCCATGAGCTGCCAAACCGATACCGACAGGTCGCTATCAGCAGCGTCGGGTGTATAACGCCATCCGCCTTTAGCAAAACCAGGTTTCTTAACGCGTTGACTACGAATGATTAAATCGATAGCTTTTTGGCAAGCTTGATGAATCGCATCATCCGTGCGGTCGTCTCCACCCATCCCAATCATTTCCGTCAGCATGAGAGTGACGATGCCATGCCCATACATCCTAGAACCATCGCTTGCTCCAAAATACCCAGTTTTGTCTTGGCGGTTGGAGCTTAGTACGAATTGAAGGCCCTTCTTTATCATAGCTCCCTCTGCGGTTGGATCTGTCGGTTGATGTCCAACAGACGCTAGAGCCATAATCGCGAGGGAGGTCATCGCATTTTCGTGCCCACGGTCTGCGATGGAACCGTTTGCATGTTGCTGTGAAACAAGGAAGCCCGCCGCTCGTTTGATAGCTGCGTCGATCTCGAATGTCACTCCTGGTTCCTGGGCAATGGCTAGTCCGGTCGAAATCGACCAGAACGCATAAAGACCAAATATTGCGATTCTGAGTATTGGTGATGAAGTCAAAGTCAACAACGGATCCTGAAAAAGGTATGTGGAGCAGACTCTCCACTGGCGACGCTGAGCAGAGAAGCTGAGCAATCTGCAAGACACTTGATTCGATCGATTCGCTCAGATCAACAAGCAACAGGGTATTCGATGAAAGCGAGCTGCGGTAGCTAAAAAAACGGGCAATCTTTCAAGCTGAAACCGCTGGCGCCGCAAGTTCCCAAGTTTTAGCCAAGGAAAATAAGACATCAATGCATATACGGCCCACTAGCCACGGGGTTTAGCCTTTGAGATCGAAAACAACTACAATAGAATGACTCATGGAGAGTTCTGGCGATTTACTACCCTTCCCCTCACCGTCTTCCCCTCACCTTCTTCCTACCACCGTTTTGAAGCATTGTATGACGCCTCATTTATCCTTTTTGCTGGTCCTCAGTACTTCGTTGGTAGCTTGTGTCCAAGTGGATGCGAGTGCCGATTCTATTCTCGAATACAACCGTGATATACGCCCAATTCTGAGCGAGAATTGTTTGCCATGCCATGGTTTCGATGAGAAAGCTCGACAAGCGGAGTTGCGGTTAGATGTGATGGAGTCCGCTTATGCAGATCGAAGCGGGACGACAGCCATCCGGCCTGGAAGCCTCGAAAAGAGCGAAGCATGGACTAGGATCACAAGCCGTGACGAAGAGCAAGTAATGCCACCTGCGACTTCGCATTTTCGTTTGACCGAGGTCCAAAGGGGCAAGATAAAGGCATGGATTGAGCAGGGTGCGCCGTACGCTGGCCACTGGTCCTTTATCGCACCCAAGAAAGCGGAGTTGCGAGCAAACACAGCAGAAAATCCGATCGATGTGTTTGTCCAATCGCGATTGATCGAAGAAGGATTGTCACACTCTCCAGAGGCCGATCGATCGATGCTGATTCGACGCGTCACGTTGGACCTGACGGGATTGCCACCTACGGCCGAAGAAGTGGAAGCATTCGTGAACGCAAAGTCCATCGACGCCTATCCGCAATTGGTCGATAGGCTACTTCAAAGTTCGCACTTCGGTGAACGCCTCGCAATCGAGTGGCTCGACTCGGCTCGCTATGCTGACACCAATGGATTTTCAATCGATGGTGGTCGGCACCTTTGGCTTTGGCGAGATTGGGTCATCCAAGCTTTTAATGATAATCTTCCGTACGATCGCTTTCTGATTGAGCAGCTTGCCGGAGATTTATTGCCCAATCGAACTGAGTCGCAGTTGATTGCAACAGGTTTTCAACGCAATAACATGGTAACGCATGAGGGGGGGACAATTCCCGAAGAAAATCTTACCAATTATAACGCCGATCGCGTGAAGACACTTGGCGAATCGATCCTTGGACTGACGCTAGGCTGTGCACAATGCCACGATCATAAATACGATCCGATCACGCAGCGTGAATACTATCAGATGTTCGCGTTTTACAACTCGCTTAGCGACAAAGGACTCGATGGAAATGCTGGTGTGAATCCAGGGCCGAGCATTCAAGCTCGAACCGTCTTGCGAACATCGGAGGAAAACACACTCGTAGAGCAAATCGCTCACCTTCAATCGACATTGGCAACGGTCGACAACAACGTATTTTCCGCATGGGAATCGCGTGAACGAGCTAAACTTGTACAGCGAGGAAAGGATTTGGCCGTCCATCCTGTCAATGTAGTCAAGGTTTCGACCCCGAACCGTGGTGCTGGATTTGAAGTCGAAGGGGAGAGTCGCGTTCGTTTGAAAGATCCGGGCGGAATGGGGGCGTTCGACATTTCGACCGAGCTTCCCAAACTCGATCTTCCAATTACTGGTCTGCGCGTAATCATGCATCCGGTCGCCGAGCTACCTGGAGGCGGATGGGGCAAAGGCCCCTCCGAAGGAGGAAAACCCAAGGGCAAAAAGCCGGCGTCGTCACCTGAGCCAACATCCGACAGAGTACCCAAAGGAACGTTCATGTTGACCGCACTTGCAGCGACTGCGGACAAGATCCCTGGTGATCAAGTCAATCTGTTTAAGATGCTTCCCATCGCCGGAGTTACAGCAAACTCCTGGGAGAGTGGCCGAGAGCCAGCAGGTTGCTTGGATCCGCGTAACGAAAGCGGCTGGTCACCCGAAAATGAAACCGATGGATCTGTTCACTTGACCGCTACCTTCTCAGAGCCTCTATCTTCGCTTGCAACGCCGTTTCTTACCGTTCAACTGAACTTCGGAAACGGTAAGAATTTAGTACCGGAGTTAATTGAGTTGCAAGTGATTACGGGAATCGATGATGGAACAGAATTGCCCGCTGAGATTTTAGAAGTTATCGAAATCCCAATTGCTGGTCGTACCCAGGATCAATCGTCGATGCTCTGGAGCTACTGTGCCATGCATGCTGCCGAGCTGGCAGCAAAACGCATTGAACTCTCGAATCTGCAAGACCGGCTCGACGTGCTCACGAAGCAATTTTCTACGATGGTAATGGATGTCGCCGCCAAGCCACGCGAGACCTTT
>JAYVBW010000447.1:0-4529 GCA_043750255.1 Pirellula sp. | reverse complement strand
TAGCCGACGTGGTGAATCTCGCCCAATGGAACGCCGCCAAACCTGCGGAACTCGAGGTGCCATTCAAAGCAGCTCGCGTAGTCCTGCAAGACTTCACGGGCGTGCCCGCTGTCGTTGATCTTGCCGCCATGAGAGATGGCATGAAGTCATTGGGTGGGGACCCGAAAAAGATCAATCCACTCATTCCTGTCGATTTGGTTATCGATCACTCTGTCCAAGTCGACTTTTTCGGAGCAGCCGACTCGCTTGCGAAAAACGTCGAGGTAGAGTTCGAGCGCAACAAGGAACGGTACGAATTCCTCCGATGGGGCCAACAAGCGTTCAATAACTTTCGAGTGGTTCCGCCCAACACGGGCATCGTTCACCAAGTCAACTTGGAATTCCTAGCCAAAGTGGTATTCATGGGCAAAGACCATGCAGGCGCTGTGGCGTATCCAGACACGTTGGTTGGTACGGACTCGCACACGACGATGATCAACGGCCTAGGCGTCCTCGGTTGGGGAGTCGGCGGTATCGAAGCAGAAGCAACCATGTTAGGCCAGCCACTCTACATGCTGATGCCGGAAGTTGTCGGCATGAAATTGCTCGGCAAGCTGTCGCCCGGTGCTACGGCGACAGATCTTGTTTTGAGAGTCACAGAAATCTTGCGCAAGGAAGGTGTCGTTAATAAATTCGTCGAGTTCTTTGGCGAGGGAGTCTCACGCATGTCACTCGCCGACAGAGCCACGATCGCCAATATGGCTCCTGAATACGGAGCAACTATGGGTTTCTTCCCTGTCGACAACGAGACGCTCGTCTACATGCGCCGCACCGGTAGAACTTCAGATGAAATAGAACTGGTAGAACGCTATTGCAAAGAACAAGGCTTGTTCCGAACAGATGGCAGTCCAGATCTAGACTATACCAAAGTGCTGACGCTCGATTTAAGCAGTGTCGAACCCTCCCTCGCAGGACCAAAGCGTCCGCAAGATCGTGTGCCACTCAAGTCCTTAAAGACTTCATTTGCTAAGGCTCTTTCGGCACCGATTGCTGAGCGAGGTTTTGGTCTAACGAACGAGCAATTGTTGTCGAAGGCAAACGTCATAGACAACGGACACAGTTTCAGCATCGGTCATGGTTCGGTCGTAATTGCTGCGATTACTTCTTGCACCAACACGAGCAACCCATCTGTCATGCTCGGTGCAGGCTTATTGGCCAAAAAAGCGGTTGCACGGGGACTCACGGTGAAATCGTTTGTTAAGACCAGTTTGGCACCAGGCTCCCGAGTTGTCACCGACTATCTCGAAAAGGCAGGCGTTCTCGGTCCTCTGCAGCAGCTCGGTTTTCATGTCGTAGGCTATGGTTGCACGACCTGCATCGGAAATAGCGGCCCGTTACCCGAATCGGTCTCCATCGCGATCCATGAGGGAGATTTGGTGGCGGCCGCCGTACTAAGCGGTAATCGAAACTTCGAGGGTCGCGTCAATCCACATACTCGTGCCAATTACCTTGCAAGTCCAGCCTTGGTCGTTGCTTATGCAATCGCTGGTACATTAGAAATCGATTTCGAAAATGAGCCCATTGGACATGATCCCGATGGCAAGCCAGTGTTCTTTCGCGAGATTTGGCCGACCCAAGAAGAGATCGAACGAACAATCGAACAAAGTGTTCAGCCGGAGATGTTCATTAAACTCTATTCCAGCGCCTTTACTTCGAATGAAACATGGAATGCCATCCCCATCACTCCCGGCGAACTCTACAAATGGGATGAAAAAAGTACTTATATCCAGCTTCCACCATTTTTGGAGGGGATTACCATCAAGGAAGGATCCATCGCACCGATCCATGCTGCACGCGTGCTGGCCGTTTTTGGCGACTCCGTGACTACTGACCATATTTCGCCAGCCGGCTCGATTGCCAAAGATGGGCCTGCCGGACGATTCTTGGTTGAGAATGGAGTTCACGCACGGGATTTCAATAGCTACGGGGCTCGTCGTGGTAACGACCGGGTTATGGTTCGCGGGACGTTCGCCAATATCCGCATAAGGAACGCGATGACTCCCGGTATCGAAGGTGGCGTGACAAGGTATTTGCCGACCGGGGAACAGATGAGTATCTACGACGCTTCGATGAAATATCAAGCCCACAAAACGCCGCTAGTGATCCTAGCTGGTTCAGAGTACGGAACCGGTTCGTCTCGCGACTGGGCCGCAAAAGGAACGCTTCTGCTTGGCATTCATGCAGTGATTGCGGTATCGTACGAACGCATTCACCGAAGCAATTTGGTAGGCATGGGTGTGCTTCCGCTCCAATTCCTTGAGGGGCAATCCGCTTTGACTCTTGGACTCACTGGTGAGGAATCGATCGATATTCCTTGGCTGAGTGACAAACTCCAGCCGCGTAGCCGAACTGAGGTCATCGCCACGAAACTCGATGGCACCAAGCAATCCTTTGAGGCCCTCGTTCGAATCGATACACCTGTCGAAATCGACTACTATCGCAACGGTGGTATTCTCCCTACCGTCCTTCGCAAACTTGCGGAAGCTTAGAAAGCATGCGAAAGCGACGACGGCCAGTCATTACGATTACCAAGATCGCGATCGCTATAGCGGTAGTGACAACTTTGGTCGCCATGGCAGCGTCGGGCTCAATTGTCATTGCGGGCGGCAGAAGCTTTAAGGAGGGCGTTCATCAGGTAGCCTTAGGCGTAATGCTGATAGCGTATCTGTTCTTGCTCAGCGTGCTCATGGCCGCCAGGCAAAAGCAAATTGAATCGCTTAGTATCGTTGAGCAAGAAAACTGTCTACTGGTTTCGCCGTGCGGTCTGAATAACTGTCTTGTCCTCGACCAAGCTGGCCTAGATGAAGCCGTTGAGAATTTCGGTGCCAAAGATGCCAAGCGCCGTCGGGCTGAGATCCGCATTGTTGTTGCGAGAGAGGTTTTGATTCCTGATTCCTTCTTAGCCTTACTGGCTCACTTTCCAAATTTGACTCTGCTCGACCTGCAAGACGCCACAGTGGCACCCGAGTTTTGGGCCAATTTGGAGGAGTTGCCAAATGTCTCGCATGTCTTAGCGACCAACGCGATTCCGAGCAACCTGTTTCGCAATATTTCGATCTCGCTGCCAGAAGTTAAGTTTTGGTTGGGCCTGCATAGGAAGCTCGTTATCGGATCCCAAGCAGCCATGAACCCAGGGGTGACGCTGAAATGAATCACACCCGGAGGGCAAAGGTCTACCTGATCGGCGCTGGACCTGGTGATCCAGGCTTAATCACTGTTCGAGGTGCGGAGCTGATTGGTCGGGCTGATGCGATTCTCTATGATGGCTTAGCCAACGAAGCTTTGCTCGGCTACGCATCGAACCATGCGGAAAAAATTTGCGTTGGCAAACATGGTCACGGAGGCATTTGGGCGCAATCTCAAATCGACGACGAAGTTGTGCGACTCTCCAAATTGGGCAAGTCGGTCGCGAGGCTCAAAGGCGGAGATACCGGCATTTTTGCCCGCACGGCAGAAGAAGTCGATAGACTCGTCGAGGAAGGTATCCCATACGAAATCGTTCCCGGCATCACCGCAGCCCTTGCGGCCAGCGCCTTTACAGGTATTCCGATCACACATCGAGATTGGTCATCTGCCGTGGCCTTGGTCACTGGTCGATTGCAGCCAGCGGATGGCAACGAGGATGCAGAGGAGACACTCGATTGGAATGCACTGGCTAAATTTCCCGGCACGCTCGTGCTCTATATGGGAGTAACCACCGCCGCTCATTGGAGCGGCAAACTGATCGATGCGGGGAAACCACCATCGACACCAGTTGCCATGGTTCGCCGCTGTTCCTGGCCGGATCAACAAGTGATCCGGTGCGATTTAGGCACAGTTGCCGCGACAATTGCCGCGATTCCGGGATTGCGTCCACCCATCATTAGCATTATCGGCGACGTGATTCGAATGGCAAAAACGATGGATTGGTTTTCGATGAGACCGTGGTTTGGAAAACGCATTTGGGTTACAAGCCCTGCTCAAACAGCAAGAATTCTCGGTCAAAAGTTTGCGGAACAAGGTGCAGATGTCATTCAGCAGCCTGTGATGACGATCGAATCGCCAACGGATTGGCAAGCTGTCGATGCAACGCTCCAAACGCTCGACCAATACGACTGGGTTGTTTTCAGTAGCGTCTATGGCGTCGATGGATTTTTTGCTCGATTGCGAGCTCTTGGTAAAGACGGGCGCAGCCTCTATCGCTCCAAACTCGCCGCCGTCGGATCGGGAACTGCCGCCGCGCTGGCCAAGTATTCCATGTTATGTGATGTGGTTCCGCAAGTACCAGGAGCCGAAGCGTTGGCAAATCTGTTGGTTCATCATTGCAAGGATCAGCAGTTTTTGTTTGTCCGAAACCCCGACGGCGAGACCGAGGCGATGAACCGACTCGCAGAAGCCGGAGCGAACGTTGCTAGCTTGAATGTCTATCGTCAAGTCCCCGTAGAATCGTTGTCGACCGAATGGCTTGGACGCTTGGAGTCCGGTGAAATTCATGCGATCACCGCCACCAG
>JAYVBW010000446.1:0-7399 GCA_043750255.1 Pirellula sp. | reverse complement strand
TTGCAGGCAGTTTTGGCGATCAACCTACGTGCATGAGGACCCGCATTATTGGTTTTACGACAACATTGAAGACCCAAATGATCGTGGTTACGACGCAATCCGCAGGGTCTTTCTGAACACTATTGCTAAACACAGCTCGCTCTTTCCTGCTCCACAATCCTTGTCGGGAAATGGTGCCAAAGCTAATAAGGATCAAGGCGAATTGGCTTCGGTCGCTGAATCGCAAACCGACGTCACCGTAGGCGAGAGGTCCAAGGGCGAAATCCACAAAGACAACGAACTTATCGAGGCTGTTGACGCGGGCGATATCCAGAAGTGTCAACAGCTATTAGCCGCTGGTGTCAACGTTAATGGTCGGTACGTTGATTATCACGCTTTCCTAAGTCCTGGGCGTACCGGTTACACGCCTCTGATGCGAGCCGCCATCGGCGGACATGACAGCATCGCGGAACTCCTGCTTATCCACAAAGCCACTGTCGACGATGATCGCCATAGAAGAACTGCCATGTACTTCGCGGTAATCGGTGGCCATAACCAAATCGTCGATTTGCTAGCGGCTGAAGGCGCGTCTGATGACCCCAAAAGAATAAAACTTTCGCACGAATTGATCCGTGCGGCGTGCCGTGGCTTTGAAATTGCCCCGGGCGAGGGCTACCCATTGTATCCCGGTGCAACTCGTGACCTGAAAGATGCTCCTAATATCGCGGTTGTGCTAAAACAGGGCGCTGACATTAACGGAACCGATCCGGAGGGATATACTCCCTTGATGTATGCCTCTAACCTTGGGCTAATCGATAATGTCAGGATTCTGCTCGATAGCGGCGCCGATGCGTCAATCGCAAACAATCAGGGTGAAACGGCACTATCGTTGACTGCCCGTCCCGATTCATCTGTCAATCGAGAAGAACGCAAACAAGTTGTCGAAATCTTGCAACAGCATCTTATCGAAAAGCAATGATGGCATGACAAATGAAGAATTGCATTCTGCGTCGTCGTTCTAGGGGCGTACGTGGGCTGGCCTAGGTTGATTGCCGAATTGCGAACCCGCAGGAACCTTGCCTGCGCCGATTTCCACAGGTTGGTGCGTAGACCGTAGTACCGATTTCCAAACTAGCACAAACACTGATGACATTGGCGCTGGCTGCTTGCTGTTGGACTGCTGGATGGGATAGACTCAAATGAACTGGCGTTGACTCCTACGCAAAATCCACGACTTACTTAGATTCTTACGCCGCAACAGCACTATGAAGAGTCCCTTCGAGCCGCCAACGACAACTTACGCCTTGGAAATACACACTCGAAGCGTGCTCGTTTACTTCATTGCCGCGACCATCGTGATCCCAATCGCTTCGTCATTTGCATTTCCTGGCTTGGTGCTACTGAACCAAGAACTTAATTGGATCCCAACAGAAGGCCGAATCTTCAACATCGAAATAGACGGAAAATCAGTGCCACTCCAAGTTGCAATGAGAGATTCACTTTTGGTAGGAGCCGCAGTTGGATTGCCGGGACTTGTACTTGCACTTCGCGGGATCGTAAACTGGCGATGGAATTCTAGGGTCTCAAAATCACCTGTCGGGCCAACCGGAGTCTCTGCATAATAGCCGAAGCCGCCTTTCCCAGCTTCAAGGCGTCGCCGCAAGATTGCCCAAACTCTGTGAACGTTGGCGCTGGCTGCCTAGCTCCATCCTTCCACAGGTTTGTTTGAAACTACTTCGGCATTGGCGCAGGCTGCTTGCAGGAGGACGGATGCGTCGGATAGACTGAAGCGGTTAGCGGCGGGAAAGCATGCAGCTGCGGAGCAAGATCTCGGGTCAGAGTCGCCAGGTCTTATTCGAAGGCTCCCCCCAAAGCCAGGATTTACATTGATTCTTTCTGTTATTGTAATGAGACCCTCAACGAAGTCGTTAGTAAATGGAATAGAATGTGTGTGATTCCTTGCAGAAATCATTGACGCCCTTGCCCGCAATCGTGTTCGGTCTCGCAACCTTAGTCCTATTCGTGACACGCCCGAATATCGAGCGATACCTCAACAAACATGCGCCTGACAATCATATGCCAGATGCGTTCAACGGTCTCAATGACGTAATTCCAACGTTCATGTTTTTCGTCACAACAGCCCTGATGCTCGCTGGGCAATTTTTGAGAAAAAGACAATACCGACTTTTCCTACCATTGCTCTTTGGTCCGTCAATATGTGTCGCCGGATGGTTTTTGACCGAGAACTTTGCAGATCCTAACTGGTTTCATTTGTTTGCACTATCGACAATTGGTATGCTTGTTTCTTCGATGGTCAGTGTTGTGCTATCAATTCTTGATGCGAAAGCAACAGAACCGTCAGATGCACCCAAGTCGCCGACATCGAGTTTCTCGAATGGAACATCTCCTCCGGCGTCTAGGTGATCCTTATCGTCAATTGCGTGAATCATGGGACTTGATGGTGTTGAATTAGTAATGGAAGTCGAAGATCACTTTGGAATCACGATCCAAGAATCGACCGCAGAGGGAATCCGCACGGTTGGTGATCTTGTCTCGCTAATTCATGAACGCCTAGCGAATGCGCACAGATCCTATTGTGCCAGCCTACCCGCTTTCTTAAAACTGAGGGCGACGGTTCGCGAATCGAGCGGAAACGACTCACTGCGAATTCGGCCGCGTGACAAAATAGTCGAAGTGCTTACGCCAAGCCAACGACGTGATCTTTGGAAACCCTTAGCGAATTTGCTCGGCACAACGCCACGCCAACTCCGACGACCTCCGGCACTTCGGAACACGCTAGCCGCTACGACTTTGGCATTGTTGTTTCTCGCTTTCTGGACGGCCGCATCAATTGAGCTTCAGATCATGCCACTTACGCTTGCCGTTGCTGGGGTTACGTTTTACTGCCTCAATGTGCTTACGTCGCAATTTCGCGTAACGCCGCCGCAGGATTGGGGAACTTTCGGCGAGGTTACCAGAAAGATTGTTGGAGTTACAACGGCTACAAAGCAACTAAACCTTTGATCTTTCGATGATGTCTACGTTGAACTGCGTCCGATCATTGTCGAAACACTCGGTGTCAAAAATGATGAGGTCGTACTGTCCGCTCGTTTCAATGAAGATCTCAACGCAGGATAGCAAGTAAGCTTCCCATCCACATGTGGACATAGTCGAATTAGCGTCGATCGTCTTACGCAAGTTGGTTCAAATCAATGTGGATATTAGAATCGCTATCTATACCAAATCTGATTTTGAAGTCGCCATTGACGCCAGGCACTTGAAACCTGATGAGCTTGCCGCCAAATACGAAAAGGTTTCCAAGGAATTTGAGCGAATTCGGAAGGAGCAAGTTACTTCCCATGCGTCCCGGCAGAACGAACTTCCAGCGGGCACGACTTTTGGAGAGCCACGTGTGAGCCTTATGGTCAACCCACTTGAGACGCTGTACACAATCATTCAAAAAGGCGACGACTACATTCTAGTTTCCACCGCGATCGCACCAAAGAAGCGTAGAGTGATTTCAACGCGATACATCTTTCAAATAGACTGGGAAGATGGACTAAACTTTAATGTGACGGTCCCTCGAGTTAACAAGACGGAGGTAAGTTCAAAACCATGAACCAAATCACTCGATCAACCGCGCCCGAAAAGCACGATGCGAGATTGCTTCGGGGCAGGATGCATATGGATTGGACCAAGCCTGTGGATATTTCGATTCGTTCCGACAACAGGTATAATCCAGTCGAGGCTCTGCCTAGTGGGTTCCAATTTTAGCAACACACAAAACAATGTCATATGAGCGATCAATTTCACTTCAGTAGGAACCGTTGGATGATTGCACATTGGAGCTTATTGTACGTTCTTTTCATGATTGTGCTGGCAGCATGTACAAATCGGAATCTAAGGGCTGCCGATCCCATTCCCGAAAAACTAGTCGTGCTCACCTTTGACGACTCGGCCAAGTCGCACTTCACTGTAGTCCGACCCATGCTATTGAACTACGGTTTTTCCGCAACCTTTTTTATCACCGAAGGCTTCGACTTTAAAGACAACAAACGTGACTACATGACCTGGGAGGAGATCGCTCAGTTGCACCAAGACGGGTTCGAAATCGGCAATCACACCCGCGATCATTTTGGCATCAATGACAAGAATCTAGACAAGTTGACCGAACAGCTTGAGGGTATCAATCAACGATGTGCCGAGTACAAAATTCCTAAACCGGTGAGCTTTGCTTGGCCGGGCAATGCTTTAGCACCAGCCGGACTGGATGCGTTGGCGGCAGCTGGCATTCGCTTCGCACGGCGCGGTGGTGCACCAGAGTACGAATATGAAAAGGGGCGAGGGTTTGCTTACGAGCCGATGTTGGATCATCCTTTGCTAATTCCCTCGGCTGGCGACGCGAGACCGGACTGGGGTCTCGAAGATTTTACGCGAGCAGTCGAGCAGGCGAAGTATGGACGGATTGCAGTATTGCAGTTTCACGGAGTCCCCGATACAGCGCACAGTTGGGTAAACACGCCCAAGGCCAAGTTCGAGCAGTACATGCGATACTTGACGGTTGAAGGTTATCAAGTGATCGCACTCCGCGATTTGGAAAAGTATGTCGACACTTCAGTCAAACCCAAAGATCAATTGGGTATAGTTGAAGACCGCAAGGCCACGATGGCTAATCAAGGCGACTATCAGAACTTTCGTCAGCCCAAAGACGATGATGATTTAGAGTTCTGGCTGCGCAATATGTTGGTGGACCACCACTATACTGTAACAGAAACCTCAGCAGCCACGGGACTAACCACTCAGCAGATCAAGTCCGCCTCCGAGCGACTGAAGATCGATAGCCCTACTCGGCTTCCTGCCGATCAACTGCGAGTCTTGCCGTATCCGGGCGGACGACATCCTCGCACCGGTTTTCGGGACGGCGCCATTCGGCCCCAAAGAGAAACCAAGCTGAGCGTTTTTTTACCGTGGGACTCGCAATCATATGTCGTTGCCGATGTCCCGGAAGCGATTTGGTGGCTGCAACAGGATCGCCGCGAACTAATGTATCTCGCTCACACTCACGTCAAGACAACATGGGATCTAAAAGGGAAAACACTGCAGCCGGCTGAATGGCAACGGACCGATTCTGGTTGGAAAGTCGTCAGGCAATTGCCCAATGGAGTCGAATTTGGTTGTACGGCCCAGCCGCGCGAGCGTGACCTGCAGCTTGACTTGTGGATTAAGAACGGCTCCGCTGAGCCGCTCAGTGGACTGGTCGTACAAAACTGCATGATGTTAGCTCGAGCCACGGGATTTGATCAACTGACCAACGACAACAAGCTGATCGAAAACCCATTTGTAGCGTGCCATGATGGAACAAAGTCGCGATGGATTATTACTGGCTGGCAGAACTGTGTTCGTCCTTGGGCGAATCAACCTTGCCCTTGCATGCACTCCGACCCACAATTTCCCGATTGCCCGCCAGGAGAGTCACGACAACTAAAAGGCGTTCTCTCCTTATTCGCTGGCACAGACATTCAATCCGAGTTGAAGCGACTAGAACCACTCATCGCGCAATAGGCACCGCGATAGTTCGACGATGTTTTTCGAGGACGAATTGCGTTTGAACTTACGTGCTGGCAGATTGATGTGTTGCTTTCTTTCCCCCAAACCACCTGAGCGCGAAAGTTGCTCGCAAAGATGATTGTTGAAGATAATGAAAAACTTTAGCAAAGATCGTTTCGCCAGCCCAGTTGCATCGAGCCACGGGCAGCAACACCAGCTTTTTGGTGCAGGAAAACCGAATTCCGAAGCTCAAGCCAGAAGTGCGGCTATTTCGAAAACATATAACGACGAGGTCAAGCGAGTTAAGACCGTTCGTTATAACCAAGCCATGGAGGTGCTTACGTCGGAACAGCGAGAACAATATTGGGAGGTAATTGGCCCGTCTAAATAGTCATTTGATGCACGGCCTAGCAGCAACCAGCGACTTCCCACGCCGCAAGCTTCCCATCCACATGTGGACGTAGCCGTAGCCGGGATTCTGACGCTTTCCACAAGTTGGATCCATGACATCTGTGGAGGTTGGCGCTGGCTCCTGCCAATTCGACTAGTCTTGCTACTTCGTTTTGCGAAGCGGCTTTCAAGTGGGCCCAACTTCGAGCGATGGGGTATCGATTGCCAGGCACTCTGCCCAAAACGATGAACCTAGCGAAATTTCTTGTTCTTAAAGGCCTCTGATACAGTTTCAGAAAGGTCTCCTGCCAACGAAATTTGCCGCTAGGTAATGGGACGTGGGTCGGCTGAATTGCATAGATAGATATGGGAGGGATGCCACTTTGGTTCCCACCAAGGTCTTTCCAAGGAGGCAGAGCCATCGACACTTATTCTCTCAACTCTCTTCCCACCGACGACGAACTTGGCAGGGATCCGGCTTCCGTTCGCTTTCGATCCGTCGCTGAGATAATGCTTCGCGGCATTCGCCGATGTGTGGCAGCAGACCGCGAATCGGGTGACGAATCAAGCCAAATTTCGGCGCAGGAAAAACCTGTTTTGGACAATCTCGGAGACTCTTTACCCGAGCCGCTTGATTTCGTTTCCGATAAACCCCTCTCTGTGTCCGACGTCTCAGAAACTCGGGGTTTTGGGAGTGATCGAACAATTCTACACGGCGGTAAATCGTGGGCAATGAAGAGAAACACAGATAGATCGTGGCATTTCGGCGAACTTCAGAAGCTTGGGCAGTCGAAGGGGTCATACAACCACTGTCCAGCTCGCACCGGTTTGACATGCCGGAGCGCCGAATTGGCAAGTGTTTTGACTTACAGCCAGCAGCCGCGCGATGGATACTTGGCAGGCATCGTCCCAATACGCGGCGTGTTGCGAGCCATTATGACTTGCAGGCAAGGTTCGGCTTCTCAACGATTGCGATCAGCAAAGAGTGTCCTGTAATCAATGATTCTCTCGATCCCGCTTAACATGGTCGATCGCAAAGCGAACCATGTGTTCCAGCCCATCTGACTTTTCAGGATGGGGGCTAAAGCAAATGACTCGTCCGCTTCCAAACTTTCCCTTCGCGATTGCAGTGGTGCCCTTCATGACCCCCTTGGGAGCACCGTTCTTCGCAATTTCTGTTTCGAAAGTTGCAACGATCTCGTAGTCTTCGATGTCTGGCCGGTTTCCCGGAGCCAGCAGTGGACCTTGTCCGTAGTAAATCGACAGTCTTCGATTCTCGGCACCCAACAGTTTGCGACCGGCATCCGTCATGGCGATCTCAACGGTGCCGTTGCCTCGGTTCCAATGCTGACGATCAATGACTTTTGCATCCAAAATATTCAGCGACCATGAATAGTCCGACGAGGCCAGATACGACCCCGCACAGATCCCGACGAAGCCTCCGCCCGCTTTGACGAACCCGCGAATCGCAACTCGACCGTCT
>JAYVBW010000445.1:0-4804 GCA_043750255.1 Pirellula sp. | reverse complement strand
TCGATTTACAACATTTTCGTCCGATGAATCCGCCGAGTTCTGGCTCGAATCTACGGTTTCCACTTTTTTCGTAACATCCTTCTCAACAACTGGCTCATCGCGTTCCTTCTTCATAAACTGTAACAAGTCAGAGAAAGAGCGGAGCGGTTCTTTGCCAGTTTGCATGGCATCGGTAATAGGAGTAACCGGTTTCGGCGGTTCGACGCGGGTTGGCCTTCGAGCACCTTGTTCCTCGGATCGAGAGTTATTTCGAGATCGGTCACGGTTGTTGTCTCCGCCAGTTGGCCTGCCGCCGCGATTCGCTCCACCGCGATTGTCACCTCCACCGCGATTGTCACCACCACCACTAGGTCTATTTCCGCCAGCAGGACTTCGGCTACGATCACTGCCTGCGCCTGCGGGTTGTGGACTCCGATTCTCGGCTGCGGGAGGTCGACCATCGCGAGATCCACCTTGATTGCGATCGTTGCGTTGATTGCGATTGTCTCGGCCTGTGTTTCCGCCGCCCCTGTCTTGGGCGTTCTCCGAGCCATGCTGCTGTGCATCGTTGCGACGGGAAGGTGTTCCGGGCGGGATGGCAGTCAGCGATACCCGCTTCTTCTTTTCATCGACATTAAGAACCCAGACTGGTACCAAATCGCCAACTTGTACGAACTGATGAGGGTCTTCAATGAAATCGGGGGCTAAGCGGCTAATGTGAATCAATCCACTGCACTCAGGTCCGAGGTCAACGAAGACACCAAAGTCGGCAACTCCAATCACAAGGGCCTGGAGCATCGTACCGCTTTGCAATTCCGCGAGCTTGGGCACTTTGCTTAACAACGGAAGCGGGTACTGAAAGTCCCGACTATCGATGAACGCAAACTGCAAACAGTTCGCAACTCTTTTCATTTTTTCGCGGCCCACTTGCCAGCTTCGTGCAAGCCGTTCGACATCGATGGAGTGCGTCGGGCGTTCCATCGGACCGGATGGGATGGTCGGCATCGGAACCGTTATTCGAGGCATCTGCACGGGTACGACAGCTTCGGTTGTTGCTGTTTGCGAAGTCAAATCGGTCGAATCTGCCGACTCGGTTGAAACATTGCCCTCTGAGGCTGCGGCTTGATTCGATTCGGCATCGGCGGCTAATCCATGGATCGTAGATGTATCGGTTTCAGATTCTGAGGGTGGTGACATATCCACTTCAGACTCCGTCGACGTTTCGGCACCCGACGAATCGTCGCTTGCCGACTCTGTCACATCGATCGATTCGGCGAACGGTTGCTCCTCAACTTGCTTTGCGTGTTCAACAATCGCTGCTGCCGTTGCTACCGCGAGTTGAGCATAGTCTGGTTTCGTCCAATTGATTGGACTAGTTGCTGGCAGTGCCAAGTTCGCGTGAGCTACCAATCGCTCTGCCAAACGGTAGTCGTCCGGATGGATGGTAGTTCCGTCTAGAGGTTCGGTACTGCCGAAGACTTTCAAAAAGCCGATAGCCTGTCGAGCCTGCATCTCGGAAAGGTGCTCGCGTAGGACTGTCATTAATTCTTCGCGGTTGACGATTTTTTCGTCATGACATGCTTTGACGACCGCCTTTGCAGCCTCGGTCGTCATGCCAGGAATGCGTTTCAGGACGTCAACATCTGCATGGAATACGTCGACGCCCGCTTGAGTGATTGCGGTCGAAACGGCGTCTTGCAACGCGGCTTCTAATTCTCTTTGTGGCAATTCACGTTGGTACGATCCGAGTCGCAAACGAACCGGATCTACCTTGAGGATCTGCTTAAGCGGGTCTTGAAGCCTCAGTGCAAGCCAAACTGCGGCTCGGTGCCGACGCGAAATATTTGGGAGTTCGACTAAGCAACCACGCGACATGCAATAGGCGTCCGCACCAGCTCGGTCGACCATAGTCCAATACAGAGAACCGTCGGAGGACTGCTTGAGCAACTCGGAAACAGCGTGGATCAGGTAGCGCCGAGCAGGGCCATTGGATATCGCCATAAGCGTCACTTTATGCTCATGAATCCATTGACCAAGTGAAACAACATTTTGAGCGACTACATCCGCTCGATTGCTATTGCATGGAATTTCGTTCGTGAAAACAACCTTGCCATCGGCGTCCACAATTGCGACTGCCGCCATCTTTGGGCCAATTGCATCAATGATGAGGATGCGATGCCCGTGTACAGGGCGTTGCAATAGCGAAGATTGCAAATGCACCACGGCTGCTTCGGTGAGGTCGGTATGGGCATCTTCTTCTAAAATGCTCAAAATATCTTGATGCAGTCGGGGAAGAATCTGATTTTTGAGGCTGTCCTCTGCGACTTCCAACAACCAATGATGCATCGGATGCCGACCAGGGCAAAGCGTTTCGCGACAAAGTTGAACCAGCGGCCTTTCATCGTAGTGAAATTGAAGAGCAACGATCTGAGAACGCTGCCCCCGCGATAACATCAGAATTTGATAAGGCGTCAGTGCGGTGAGTGGCTTCTTGAGCTTGGAGTAGGATTCCAAAATACTTCGCAGCCATTTGCGTCGACGCTGGCGAGGCGAAAGCTGCTTGTCCGAAAGGGTTTTGGTCTTGATACCTTTTCCTTGTTTTCGACCTTGATGAAATTCTACAATCATCGGGGCGACTGCGTCCGGGGCATTCGGCTTGTTCTCAATGGCTACCGTTTCGGACGGCGGAAGCGGGTCAACGCTGGGCGCGGTGGATTCAGTTGACGCTGCGGATTCAGATGGTTTTGTTGCTTTAGAAACATCTACAGCGGCTTCGGCAGTATCGGGATCCGGGGCAGTATCGGGATCCGGGGCAGTATCGAGGGCTTCCGGCGAAGTGGTTACGACCTGTTCGACTTCGGGCGTTGAAACAACTGGCTCAACCGGGGCGATCGAAACTAGCGGCGCTGCAGACTCGCCGTGATCAAGCTGCCTTTCTGCATCACTACCCTTAGGTGGGTCGGGCAATATTTTAACCGAGACACCCGCCTTCCTGAGTAAAGTTTTCTGCAATTCTTGCATGAGACGAACGTCTTCACTCAACAGAAAAACCATCCATCGCTTCGTTTGTTCAAGAACATCCGCAGCTTGTTCGAGCGGAACGCTGGCTACCTCGGCAACCCAAGGCAAGAGATCTTTGGGAGCGTCACCTTGCATGGTCAGGATCGCTTGACCAACAGACTCCACTTGCGGACATTTTTCGGAAATGCCGCGTGAGTTTTTGCGCGCTCGCAGATGACGCGTTACCGTGTCGACTTGGGAAATGGTGTTGGCTTGGGAAATGACTGATGCGACGGTTTCATTCCACTGCTGTTCCCTGTCCAACGTCTGTTGAACTTTTTCCTTTTGGGCTTTGAGCGACTCGGAATAGTTTAACGCTCTGCGCAAAATCGAAAGAGTCTGTTCGTCAATATTACCAAGTTCATCAGGCCGATAGTTTGCGAGGTAGTTCGGTTCATACCCTTGGTTGAGCAACTCGATTGGGAATTTAAGTTGGTCTTCTGGAAGGCGCATATAGCGCGCGATCGCGTGTAGATCTTTCATAGGCAAACCAGTTCATTCTACGAATCATGTTGGTTCTAAACGCATGACGAAGTCATCCTGCTTAGAGGCCGAAATCGAAGTTTGAAGTCCTTCACGTAAATGGGTGTCGTAATGCACATAGGTGCAAAGTCGTGCTTGCAAGCAAACTAAGACTGGGAATCTAGGGGAGACACCCCAAATTGTCAAGCTTTCCGTTGTTTTCTTAAGAGTCGGGACGCTTAGGTGGGCTGAAAACGGTCCGTTCGGGGCCAATGCAGGACCATTTTGAAAAAAATAGACTAAATAGCTCAAGCGTTAAACTCCGCCCAGTCGATCCAAAGCCACACAGATCGTTTCAATTAATCCCGTTCGTTTTCTCCAATTCAAGAAGTCCTTTGCCTATGAACAAGCCAGTTTTTCGGGTTGTTGGTTTGGATTACGCCACCTGCGACGAAGAGTATTGTGGGACAGAAACGTCTACTAGAGCCGGCGTGGAACAGATGCTCGACGCAGAACTGTCCATTTTTCAGCCGACACTGCCTGCAACGGTTACCGTCCGCCTCCAAGACATGTTGCCAGCTTTCCAGCGCTCGGCAACCGCTCGACTGGCATGGGTCAACGACTTTGCGGACGATCCGGTTGTCATTACCAAGGACCTTTACGATGTTCTGTTAACCTATCAACGTTTTAAGAATGCTGCTTGATCACGTTTCGTCGAATCCGACACTCGTTCCGGCTAAATCGTGTCCTTGTCAAATGGGGGCGTGCGTTCCCAGAGCATTCGCAGCCCATTGAGAACTACTAGTACGGTGCTTCCCTCGTGCCCAAGAACACCGATCCACAACGGAAGCTCGAAAAAAGTTGACAAGACGAGTATCGCGATCATCACAAAAGCAAACACCATGTTTTGCCGCACGCGTTTGCGAGCCATGCGACTGATCCATACAGCCAACGGCAATCCCTTTAGATCGTCTCGCATCAACACAACATCCGCAACCTCGAGCGCCACGTCTGTTCCCGCTCCGCCCATGGCTATACCAACATCTGCCGTTGCAAGCGCAGGAGCATCGTTGACGCCATCTCCAATCATAGCCACATAACGACCATGCTTGGTTAGTCGAGTTAATTCCGTTACTTTTCCATCTGGCAGCAAGCCTGCTCGAACTTCATCGACTCCCAACTCCTTCGCAATCGCTTGTGCCACGCGCTCGTGATCCCCAGTTAATAGCACAATGTCTCGCACCCCAAGCTCCTTGAGCTTGGCAATCGTCCGAGCTGCTTCGGGTCGCAATCGGTCTGCGAC
>JAYVBW010000444.1:0-1631 GCA_043750255.1 Pirellula sp. | reverse complement strand
CAAGAATGGCAAGCAGGGTTTGATTGGTCTTATGCGGTAGGGCTACGTCAAGCTTCGGCCGCAGTCCGCCATGCACAGCTTAATTTAGCCAAAGACATGTCAATTCTCCAAGAGCAACAGCTTCGGATTTCGCATGATTTGAGCAACGCATCCCGTCAAGTCTCACGAAGCTACACTCAACTGCAGATCAACTACAATCGAATCGAAGCGGACAACTTGCAAGTCGAAGTGCTACGAAATCGTTACTTAGGTGGCTTGATCAATATCAGTTTCTTGCTTCAAGCTCAACTGTCACTTGCCACTAGCAAAAGTGCCTTCTTTCGCTCACTGGTAGACTACAATCTGGCGCTCCGCGATTTCCATCGCGAAAAAGGTTCACTACTCGCCTACAACCAAGTAAACTTGTCAGAAGATGCACTTGACGGTGCGACGCTTCAAGCAGCCTACCAGCGAGGTCGACACTTTACTCCACGCGACAATCCTGACAAAGTGACGGTTCGCAATCGAGTTAGCCAAGGCCCGATGAATCCGTCCAGTGTTGGGCTGCCTGTCGTACCCGAATCGATTGCGGCCGAGATAGTCGATCCGATCATAGTCCCGTAGGTTGGGTGTTCTAACGTCTAGTATGCCAAACCTATTGCGTTCGTTGGGCACGAGGCCCAAGACTGCGGTGAACGCCAACCGGTGGTGATCAACAAGAAGTGGCTAAAAAAGCGATGTTTCCAAATGAGACGTCGTCACTTGCAAGTTTGGCAATAACGTTTGCAGTTGCGAAGCCAAGTCTTTCATCGCGAACGATTCGCTGGCATGATGGCCGATCATCAATAATGCGATGCCGAGCGATTCTGCTTCCAAGCATTGGTGGAAGGTGGCTTCGCCGGTCAGCATCGCATCGCACCCTCGTCGTGCTACCAGCGCAAGCATACTGCCGCCGCTCCCACAAACGATTCCTATTTTCGATATGCAGTGGTCGGTTCCGTGCGTGTGCCTGGAACGAATCGTCGGGATCGCGACTTTTATTCGCTCCATGACGGTGTCAATGGAGAGCGGTGTCGAGAGTCTGCCATGTCTGCCCACTCCAAGAGATTCGTCGCTCGTAACGCTTGGCGAGAATGGCTGAAGGGGTTTGATCAGTTCCAGGCCGAGGATGATAGCTAGTTGCTGATTGATACCCGTCTTTGCATTATCCCATGCCGTATGAGGCGAATAGATCGCAATTCCTGCTTCGATCGCTTGAAGAAGTAGTCGGCCGGTCGTGGTGTCGTCCGTGATTTTCGAAAGCGGCTTAAATGGAATCGGGTGGTGGCAAATTACCAACTCGACTTTCTCTCGAATCGCTTCCTCAAGCGAAGTGGCAGTGAGTGTCAAACAAGTCATTGCACGCGAGATCTCTCGATTGCGATTGCCGGCGAGCAAGCCTACGTTGTCCCAACTCTCCGCAAATTCAAGTGGAGCTAACTGTTGCAAGACGTTTAGGATTGAGTTTAGCTGCATGACATTTGGTTGAGTAAGCGATGGGAACCGGGAATGCAGGCTATTTTCATGGATGGATAGCGAGAGTAGCCTCTCAGGAACTCGTCTGCCGACATGAGGCGTTTGCCTGCCGGCTGAACAACTGAAATGGAAAGGAG
>JAYVBW010000443.1:0-16710 GCA_043750255.1 Pirellula sp. | reverse complement strand
TCGATCCTGAGAATCAACGGCGCGAATCGCAATTCGTTGCTTGGGAATGCCGTAGTGTATGAGGATCGCGTGTATATCGCCTCCGGAAAAGAACCGGAGCAAGGAGGGGGTCGGGGCCGACTGGTCTGTATCGACCCGACCAAACGCGGCGACGTTAGCGCGGAGTTAGCAGTGAACGCCGAGGGCCAAATATTACCACATCGAAGACGGCAAGCAGTCGATACAAAGGTTGGCGAAAAAGCCATCGCCAATCCCAATTCAGCACTCGTGTGGGAGTTTGTCAAATGCGGAAAGGAATTCGAAGACGAGATGCACGTCACGATAGGTTCGGTCGCTATCTCGAACGGCCTCGTTATCGCCGCTGACTTCGAAGGTCTTGTACATTGTCTCGATGCCAAGACCGGACGGCGTTTTTGGAGCCATGACACGAAAGCGGCGATTTGGGCTTCGCCGTTGATCGTTGATGACAGAGTCTACATAGCGAACGAAGACGGAGAAGTGGCGATCTTTGGTCTCTCGGCCGACCCGGACGTGGCGTGTCGAAAATTGAACGGCCAGATCCAGCCGCTGGCTGAAATCCCGATGGACAATTACATCAACTGTTCACCAGTTTTTGCCAACGGACTGCTTTACATCGCCCGAAGGGACAGACTGTTCGCCATTGACGGCGACAAAGACCATCTCGATTTGGCTCTTACCGGCGGCTCCTGGCCACAATGGCGTGGTCCTAATCGAGACAATGTTTCTTCGGAGACGGGTCTGCTCAAAGAGTGGCCCGAGAGCGGACCGCCGCTGAGATGGCGAGTGGACGGTATAGGCGAAGGAATCTCGTCGTTGTCGATCACCGAAGGGCGAATCCTCACCGTCGGATACGTTGACGGGAACGAACATGCGATTGCCTTGAATCAAAGTTCTGGAGAACTACTGTGGAGCACTCGAATAGGCGCGGCGGTCAACGAAAACCAACTGATGCGTTTGCTCAGCCAACGCAGTCCGACGATAGACGGCGAACGAGCTTATTTCGTGACGGTTAGCGGCGAGCTCGTTTGCCTCGCATCGCGCGACGGTAGTGAACAATGGCGTAAAAACTACGTTGCGGATTTTGGTGGCAAGAAAGGATATTGGGGATATTGCGATTATCCGTTGATCGACGGCGAAAAATTGATTTGTACGCCTGGCGGAGCCACAGCCACGATCGTTGCATTGCACAAAGAAACTGGCGCAGTACTATGGAAGTCTGCACTTCCAGAAGGGGACATCGCGGGGTATGCGGCCATGGTCGTTAGCAACGCCGGGGGTATTCGCCAATACGTTGCGATTCTTGAGAAAGGAATGGTTGGCATAGCGGCCGAAAACGGGCGGCAGTTGTGGCGATACGAAAAGCTCGCATCAGACCAGAATTCGATTACGCCGATTGTCCTCGGCGATCAAGTACTATGCGCCTCTGGCCGGAACAATGCTGGCCTAACGTTGCTAAAAATTACCGGTCCAGGTAAAGGCCAGCAAGCGACCGAACAGTATTTTCAAAAACTGAATCTGAATCAATTTCAGGACAATTTGCTGGTCCTGGACGGTTACGTTTACGGTACGACTCGCTATGGTTTATTCTGTTCCGAGCTGGCGACGGGTCACATAGAGTGGGAAGCCCAGCGACAAAGCCAACCTGTCCCGCTACAAAACTCAAGCGTTCGAGGGCAAAGCTCAAGTGCCCCAATGAGTGCCATGTTAGCAGCCGACGGGCACCTTTATTTGCGACAGGCCGATGGCATTATGAAACTCATCGAAGCCAATCCGACAGGTCAAGTCATCAAAGGAAGTTTCGTGGTTCCCGATGCCCAGCCCTCGGCGGGTACAACGCATCCGGTCATCGCAGGCGGCTATTGTTTTTTGCGAGACAACGACCGACTGTTCTGTTACGACGTTCGCAACCATTTTTCGAACGAGTTGCCGCCGGTGGCTAGGACGATTAAGCTCGACATCGCGAACAAGCTCGACATATCCAAAAAAGAAGTGCCTTCGAGAATCGGCGAGGGTTCCGACGCGTCGAAGACTCGAACGCTGAGGTCTGTCTTCGTGCCAACGCCGCAAGATGTCGTTGACAAGATGCTCGAACTCGCGGAAGTGAAAAAAACAGATGTGGTCTATGACCTTGGCAGCGGCGATGGACGCATTGTCATCTCCGCTGCACAGAAATTCGGCTGCCACGCGGTCGGCTACGAACTCGACAAGGATCTTGTCGCCGCGTCGCACGCCACAGCGGAAGCCGCTGGCGTGAAGTCCTTGGTGAACTTCGAACTTCGAGATCTCTTTACTGTCAATCTCCGCGCCGCCGATGTGATTGCGGTGTACCTGTTACCGCAACAGCTAGAGAAATTGATTCCGCAACTGGAGAAGATGAAGCCTGGGTCGCGAGTCATCTCACATCAGTTTGAGATTCCCGGCGTGCCGCCAGATAAAGCAGTCGTGGCCGAATCAACGGAGGACGGTGCCAAACACACTCTATACTTGTGGACGTTGCCGTTGAACAAAGCGAACAAGTAAGACCATCGTGACACGATTGTCATGTTTGTTCTCGCTTGGTTACTCTTCTCACCCGCTTTTCAGTCTACCTTGACAGTCTGCAGCTTAGGTACGAGAAAAATGGGACGCAAATCAGCGATGAACTACATCCGTTCCATCCGTAAGGTATTGGAGCAGATCCAGAATTTCGTTGGCTTGAAAACCATCAACCAGACCGGTCGTCACCATCGGTATCTCGAAGTCGATACAGCCCTTTGGAATTGTTAGCATTGGCATACAAAGCGTTGTGAGCGTATAGTAGACCTCGACATTCGAGCAATTGATCGTTGATCATTTCGACTTTCTCGATCGAATGCGACTGATTGTCTAACTTCATACGCAACAATCCCTTCTCCTCGCGAGCGATCGTCAAACGCCCTTGCGGATCGAAAGCCATGCTTACCCAAGAGCCTTCCTCCGATGTTGCAGCTCGAACGAGAGATATCTCAAAACCTGGGGCTGTCCAAAATCGATTTTCTTCTGCTGATTTCCGGGCAACGGCTTGTCGCCATTGCTCATAGTTCTCGGTTGGTTCCACTTTAGAAGAACGGCGACCGATTTCCCAAAGTTCTGGGGTCACGGTCCCCAACGAAACAATTGGTTTCATTTTCGATTCGCCAGCGGCTAGGTTTGAAAGTGTCGCATAGGTCCATGAAGCGTCTGATACCAAAGTTTGAATTCGGCTTTCGTCTGCGATACCTAATGCTAGGCTCGCCGCGATTGCAGACGGACCAGCACTAGGAGTGGCTTCGATTCGAAGGGTGTTTTCCCCAAGCATCATCGCGCTCGTGATGTCCAGTTCGATGGTTTGGCTGTACGGTTCGACTTTAAACAGACGCCGCTCGTTAACGATAACGGTAGCATGGCAAAAATCAGCCGCCAATTGGATAATCGCCGTTCGCACGGGTAGAGTCACCGCGAACGAACGTTGAAACATAACTGAAGTTTTGTCGGAATCCTTCTCGTTCGACGGCATTTTCTCAACCGTTATCCAGATCCAATGCGGCAACGGCGAATCGTAATCCGTCGCCCCAACGAGACTCGGTCGGTTCATGAGGACAAGGAGGCCGAAAACTGTAATAACGCCTAGACTAAGCGGAAGATTTCTTAACATGGCGAGCTAATCTGTTGCGAGGAGAACAAAGATTGCGGAGGGTCACAGCAAACGCGATATTACGGATTCAACTCAATCGTATCACAAAATGCAGACGTGTAGCGATGGCCGTTCATCAAATGCTATGCTGCATTGGCAAAGCGATCCGAAAAACCGTTCCCTCACCTTCTGTGGAAGTAACGCCAATCGTCCCTCCATGGCACAAGATAATTTGATTCGCAATCGACAACCCGAGACCGGTTCCACCTGCCTCGCGAGACCTCGATTCGTCCACTCGATAGAACCGATCAAATAGTTTCGGAATGGCCGCTTCCGGAATGCCTATTCCGTTATCCTCTATTTCAACTTCGATACACTGGTCGACTTGTTTACACCGCACCGATACCAGACCATTGGGGCCATTGTATTTGATCGCGTTGGCAAGCAGATTATCGATGGCCTGCCGTAACATTGAGCGGTTCGCATGGAGGTGACTGGGTTGCAAATCCGTTTCAACTCTTAGTCGTTTCTCTTCGGCGAGTGGCCGCATCGATTCGACCGCTTCTTCCAAGAGCGAGATCATATCGACTGGCTGCATCTCAAGCGACGTATTCGCATCCAGTCGAGCTAACGTTAGCATCGAATCCCCTAACTCTCGCATGCGTGTCGCCGCCCTCTGGCATTTGACCAATTGCTCACGGTATTCTTCTGCTGACCTGGGTTTGGATAGTGCTAGTTCACTGCTTGCAAGCATCACGGAAAGAGGCGTACGGAATTCATGGGATGCATCGGCAGTGAATTGCCGCTGTTGTTCAAATGCCGATCCAAGTCGATCGAGCATCGTGTTGAGCGACGCTCCAAGCCCTTCAAGCTCTGTATCAAAGCCCGAAAGCTCGATACGCTCGGATAGACTGCTGCCGCTAATGCGCTGTGCCGTTCGGCTCATTCGTTCGATCGGTTCGATCGCTCGCTTGCTAAACCACCACCCACCCACAAGGCCGAAACACAGAACGGACACGCCAACCGAAACAATGGTCCAGGTCATTTGCGATACTTTGTCTTGGTCGCCTGCTGCGGGTCTCCCCACGCAAATTGTTGTGTCGTATGGACCACGAATAAACACTTCGCGATAGGGCCCTCGTTGCTGACGTGCATAGCGGTCGCGATCGATTGCGTTGGAGACCGGGTACGTTGGAAATGGGCTCTGCGCGGGAACCTTCGATTCCTTGAGCACGGACCCATCCGCCCGCCAGACAATGAAATAAGCAGGCCCCTCGCGTCGACCCAAATGTTCCGGAAGCTGTGGCGGTAACTCAATCGACGCCTCCCATTCCTCTTGAGTCCAATTTAAGTTTTCTTCAACCAGGATTTTGGGAAACCTCCAGTCTCGCGAGAGGCGGGATGTTGAAGGCTCCAACTGCGGCGGGCCCACAATCGGCATGTTTTCCAGCGGGTCTCGTCGCGGTTTGTTGGGGGGTGATTGACGCCGCCGAGGTCCTGGAATTGAAGTAACGTCCTTGGCCATCGCTTCGAGAACGGTTGTCGGAACCGCGTTCATCGAGCCTTCCAAAATCCTGGCCGCACCCAACAGTTCATCATCGACTCGGTCCCAATGCGATCGAACCATTTCCCAATGAAGTAACGCACCGAACACAGCTATTACTAAAAACAGCATGATGGCGTGCCACGATTGCAGCCGCCATCGCAACGAACGGAAGACGCTAAACATGCAATATATATCCTTGCCCTCGCCGAGTCTCGATGAGATCCTTCCCGAGCTTCTTTCGTAAATGGGAAATATGCACATCGACCAGATTGGAAAGCGTATCGTCTTGTTCGTCAAAGATGTGGTTGTAAATCATCGTGCGACTGACGAGTCTGCCCGCATGGACCGCTAGCAGTTCGAGCATCGCATACTCTCTGGCAGTCAACTCGACTGGGTTACCCGATTCTTTGACTGTCTTGCTAGCCAAATCTATTTCAACCGTGCCGATTATGAGCCGATTGGATGCGTTTCCGGTTGAGCGTCGAATGATCGAACGGACGCGAGCTAACAATTCACTGAGACTGAAGGGCTTGATCAAGTAGTCATCAGCACCCTCGTCTAAACCTGTGACGCGGTCGGTCACCGCGTCCTTGGCTGTCAGTAACATGACCGGTGTTTTCTTATCGCGTCTCAAACGACGAAGCAGTTCCATGCCGTTAAGCTTGGGAAGCATCCAGTCAAGGATGATTGCGTCGTACTCCCAGGCCATGGCCTTGTACAATCCATCTTCGCCGTTGTCAGCTGTATCTACGGCATAGCCATCCTCACGAAGCGCCTGCGCAAGAGACTCTTGCAAATCGATTTCGTCCTCAACTACCAAAATACGCATTCCTAGTTCCTATCAATCGTAGGTCCGGCATTCCCAAGCCGGAGCTTGGTTACGAAAGCACGATCCCGCGAGGATCACTCGCTTGCGCGTCATGCTAATTACCTCAACTGTTGCATTCTAGGCGTGCGGACCTTAAGAGAACCTTAAGACAGGCACAGCGCTCGCTCAGATAAAATCGGCTTCATTCCGCAGTGTTTTCAGGCAAAGAAGGCCTATCAATGTGCATGACCAAATCGGGATTGTTTGGCGAGACAACACGCTCTTTCGTGGGCAGCTCCGGCAACGGCTTAGGATCTTGGTCGCCCATGTCGATCAAATCGAATTCTGCGTGATCCACATCGCGACGAAGGATCAGGTAGGTAGCAGACGCAGCCGTCCAAAAAAAACTGAATCCATATGCGGACAATAGCAGAGGGACAATTCCAGCAAGTACAGGCCCCCACATCGTCCCGAAATTTTTCAAAGAATAATAAGAACCGATATCAAAACCAGCTTCGATCACTCGAAGCCCAGTAGATAGGACAATCGAAAGAAATGTCCCGCCGACCGAGCTCAAAAACTCTGCTGCGATAATGCAGAGAGCCAGGGTTAAAGGTCTTTGAAAAGTGTAAGCAGCCGATCTTGAGATCCCATCATAGGCATCTGCTCCTTTTTCCGTAACGATCGAGCATACCGAAAGCGGAAATCCAAACAAAGTTATCGCCGCGCACCAACCGATCCCGATCGAAAATAAAACAACGGGGATCATCAACAGCCCAGCAATCCATGCTCCAATCCATGGGATATTCGAAATCCAACCAAGGGCAATTGGCAGCACAGCAATCATCAGGATTAAACCGCTTGGCATAGTGACGGACCAAGCAATCGATTGCCATCGCTTCACCACCAATTGGATGCTTTCTGCCCATGGAGCAGTCATTCGCGTACCAAGCTCCACGACGGAACGCCGGGTCAGACAACCACCCACAAAGGACCAAATCGCGATGATGCCTATCATGGACGAGAGACCAAAGGCAGCTCCATTGAGCGTCGGATTCGATAGCCACTGATAAACAGGAAACGAGAACCGTTGCCAAATGGATAGCGGCAATTCTGTACCTTGTGCCTCCAAGACAGGCATCCATACATTCGGTAAAGCGAGCGGCGAAAGCCAATCTTGAACAATGGCCGGGTCGGGGCCGAAGATCAAGTGCGATCCAGAAATCCAAAGTTGAGTTAGCAGCAATCCAGCAGCACAAAGCAGTAAGTGCGTCGATCGCCAAGAGATGACAATGCACTGGGAAGCAAAACGCCACCAGGGCGTCGAGCGAAACCAGTCGATTGCGACCTTGGGTGTGGCTACCGAGTCTAAGGGGGAGTCTTTCATTTACTTGGATATGTCTTGGTCAGAAGTGGATCAAAAAATTCATTCGGATGTCAATCGAAATTCCATTGCCGCGTTGCAGTCGGTGGTTCGGGCTCTGGGTCGTCCTCGGGTTCAGAACAACCTGTTGGAACTCCAATCTCTTCGCTCATCCAACGATGCAAGTCCGCCAATTTGCAACGATCCGAGCAAAACGGCATATGAGCAGCGGTCAAGTCAGCCGTAAAAGGACGGCTGCAAGTAGGACATTTCGCTGAGAAGTTTGGTTTCGACATTCCCAGAGAATAACGACTTTGGTTCGTATGTCACTGGTGACCCATGCCGAATTCCCAATCAGAAATGCGATTTAGGAGAAAGATCACCATTTCATCGCAAAACAAAGGCCGCCTGACGAACGATTTGGGCGAATTCTTCAGGGAATCCGAGAGGCGTCAATGGGGCGAAAACTGGAGGGACGTTGTCGTCTATCGCAGGGATTGCAGTGTATCCGTAGGTAGTTTCAGGAATCAAGTATACTAGTCGAACTAACCCCTAGCACTTGCCTGGAATCTAGATGAATCAATCCAACCTGTCGTCCTTTATTTAGTCCGTCGCTGATCTCCTGCGCGGTGACTACAAGCAATTCGAGTACGGCAAGTTCAACTGCGACATCCTCAGGATCAACCCACGCTGGGTCTCATAGCCGAAAAACTCGCGTCCAGTCTGCCGAGTATGGAAGACATCGAAGCCGAATTGTCGCTTGAACTCGATAAACAGGAAAACGACGAATGAGCATTCCGAAAAAAGTAGCAGGCACTTTCCAAGTGCCGTCCGCTGAATCTCTCGCAGCCGCTGAATCTCTCGCAGCCGCTGAGTTGTCTAAAGGGTCTGGCTACGGCACACGGAGTGTGCCTGCTACTTTAGAGGTAACGCACGACTATCGAGGCTCTAGGTATGTTTGAGCTATTTGATCCGAAATCTGAGCTTCGAATCGAACGAGGAGCCAATCTGCCACACTGGTTTCAACCGGGCGTATCGTACTTCGTCACGTTTCGGACCGAAGATTCAATCCCAGCAGATGTGAGTCGCAGTAGGCACGCACGGCGTGCGGCTTGGCTTTTGAATCACGGGATTTCGATGAGTGAGCCGAACTGGAAAGATTGTCTAGATCAACTCGCAGAGTGCGAGCGAAGAGAATTTCATGAAACGTTTTCGCGTCAATACTTAGACTCGCTCGATAAAGGGTTAGGCGAATGCGTTTTGCGTCGACCTGAGTTGAGTAAGATCGTAGCAGATAGCTTGTTGCATTTTGATGGCGATCGATACCACATGGGTGACTTTGTGATCATGCCAAATCATGTGCATTTGATAGTGTGTTTGTTAGGGGATACAGAGATTGAAGCGATTTGCACTTCGTGGAAACGATATTCTGCCAAGCAAATCAATCAGGTGTTAGGAAAAACGGGGCGATTCTGGCAGGAGGAAAGTTTTGACCATTTGATACGCTCCCTAGACCAATTTGAAGCCATACAAAGATACATCGCCGACAATCCAAAAAGTCTCAACACTGGCGAATATCGATTGTATCAACCAATAGTAGCAGGCACTTTCCAAGTGCCGTCCGCCGCGAACCCAGAATCTAAAGACTCGAACGGCAGGGATCGAGGCCACGGCACATGGAATGTGCCTGCTACTTTGGAGAGCGACGAATGAGCTTCCCGAAATACCCGAAGTACAAAGACAGCGGCGTCGAATGGCTGGGCGAAGTGCCGGAGCATTGGAGTACCGTGCCGCTCAAGGCAGTCGCAACACACAATGACGAAGCATTAGATGAATATCCCCCACAGTCTACCGCTGCAACAACTTGACGTTGGCCGACTAATCAAGAAGCTGTATTGTCGTCTCGAATCGAAGGGACGCAAGCAACCGTTGACGAAGTGTTGGAGTACGATCGGGCGCGGGCTTTGTTTCCTGACGACGTAATTGCCTGGCTCCAAGAATCGCAACCGGACGCTTGGGAGGCTGCCACCAAGAGCCATGTTTTTGTGAACCCGATGAGAGTCCTTTGTGTGAAAAACCACTTTGATGGCGTTGCACACGAGAAAAAGGCTTGAAATTTCTTGAATCTTCGAAATTCGAGTCGCAGTGCGTTCCAGGGATTTCGGCATGACTCTTGCGGCTTCCGACCCTATAATGGTGCGTCTGAGTACTAACGGTGAGACGATTCGCTCAAACATAGAATTCACTCCTCCGCCATGCTACTCGCCGAATAAGCCGTAAACGCTTTCCCCACCTGTGTTTGCATTCCACGAATCCTGTGAGCTCACGCCGATTTTGCTGCCCGCTTCCCAATCCGTTCGATTTCTAACCCTACTTTGCCATGTCGCAGTCGTTACGCTTTCGGGCTGCTGGAGCGAACTAAAGGTACGCTCCTACGACGCGCCCAAGATTGAAAGCGAATTTGTAAAAGGGCGAGAACCACAGCCTCGGCGATCTTTGCCCCCAATGATGGGAACCAGCCGCATCCCCCTAGAAGATCGCCGAATTTTGGGAGCAGTTATCCCGGACGGTGGTAATGTCTATTTCGTCAAAGCGACGGACCGCATCGCTCGGATTACTTCGGCTGAGTCATCCTTCCGTTCGATTGTAGAACAGTTTGCCATCGACCCAGAATCGGGTTCGCCAAAATTCGAACTACCAGCAGGTTGGTCCTTGAAACTGCTCGACAATGCTAACGCCGGGATTGGTTTATCGGAAATGATTGCGGAAATAAACTTCGAGGCTGTGGGCGGACCTATGAGGTTCACAATCTCTAAATACAACAGGCCCACCGAACAGGCAATGTGGGACGAATATCTATTAAGTCAAATCAATCGATGGCGAGGGCAATTGGAACTCTCGCCAATCAGCGTTTTCGATCTTAAAAAAGAATTGGTGACCATTCCACGCGATGCAGCGGCATTGCCAGCTTACCTTTTTGACGCCAATGGTAGCGGGGCAAGAACATCATCTAAGACTATCCAACCTCCCATTGCGCCAGTCCAACCTCCAACGAGACCGCCGCTCAAGTTGGTTTATGTCAAACCCGACGGTTGGGAACTGCAAGCCGCCCGTCCTTACCGCGAAGCGACTTTCAAGGTAACGAAGAATGCCATGGAGGGCGAGGTGACCGTTAGTACCGCAAAAGACTCGCCGGTACAAAATGCCGCAATGTGGATCGGACAAGTTATGCCAAATAGCGACCCAACCACTTTGGAGTCTTTGGCCATTAAAACTGTCGATGAAGCGGAGCCCATTCAAACTGGCACCAAAGCAGCTAATCTCTATTCGATTCGTGCGTCCGATCAGCCCGACGCCCGCGCTCTCTTGGTCGTGGCCATTCCTATGGGGTACGATGGAATGAGCATGTTCGTGAAACTAAACTGTGAATTGCGGATGATGGAAGAAGTGAAGTCAACCTTTTTAAGCTTTGTTAACTCATTGCGTTGGGAGTAATTCCGCGTGGCAACTGGAACTTTTAGTAGTGGTAGAGTAGCAACGACGACCGCTCCGCTGGATATTGCGCGAGTGGCATGGCTCGTTATGCGCGCGATAGGTTCGCTCAAGATCACGGTAACCATGTTTGCATTGGGGACCTTGATCCTATTCATCGGTACGCTTGCACAAGACGAAGAAACAATCGTCGACGTCAAGAAACAATATTTTAATAGTTGGGTCGCAAAGGTTCCATTCGATGTCTTTAGGCCACAGACCATTTCGCCTCACAAAGACCCTATCCCCTATGCTTTTGCCATTCCCGGTGGGGCTGCTATTGGGTTGATTCTGCTCATCAATTTGATCGCCGCTAAAATGACTCGCTTTGCGATGAATGCAAAGGGAGGGCGATTCGTTGCGGGATTGTTCTTTACGATCGTTGGCTTTGCTTTGGTTGGCTTAATCGTTGTGAGTGCTCATTTAGGAGACGGTTTGCAAGGTGAACCGCCCTTTAGTTACGACTGGCTATGGCGCGGGGTGAAGGCGAGCGTTTGGGGCCTTGCGGCAGGTGCCTTGGTTTGGTGCATTGGCTGGAATCCAAAGACTCGCGTCATTCGATGGACCATTTGGACGGTGACTGCAATTCTGCTAGGCGTTAGTTACTTCCTGATTTCGACGAACGATGCGTATCGAATTCCTGACCCAGGTCTTCGTATCGTTTGGCAATTGACCAAAAGCTTAGTCGTTAGCGTAGTACTGTTAGTCGGCTTGTTACTGTTGTTCGGCAATCGAGGCGGCAACGTCTTGATCCACTTGGGGGTTGGCCTGCTGATGCTCGGCCAGTTCATTTTCGGTGACGCTCAGCGTGAAGAACGGATGGCAATCTTCGAAGGGCAACGGACTCAAGTTGCTTATGAGATGGATACGGTCGAATTGGCGTTTGTTGATAAAAGCGCTGACGACAAAAACCATGTGATTGCTTTTGACCACCCTATGTTGGAAAAATCGGCGGCAAATGGCAAATTCATTTCTTCGACGGAACTTCCTTTTGAAGTCCGTGTCGACCGATGGATGACCAACTCCACGCGTGAAGAACGCAAGCGGCCAGCCCAGCCATCGGACGAGGATTTTGAATTAACTGGCGTGGGCATTCGCGAATATAGATTCCTAGAAATCCCAAAGTCCGGCGGAGCCAAAAGCGAATCCAACTTTGCGACCGCATATATCACACTCCGCAATAAAGAGGATAAAAAACCGATTGGCTCCTATGCAGTAAGTCAACTCCTCAATGATGACGCGATCATGTACAAGTCAGAATACGAACAAGCCGAAGCGGCTGGCAAGACTTGGGACTTCGGACTTCGCTTCCGTCGAAACTATAAACCGTATTCGGTTGTATTGGACGACGTTGTGCTTGAGCAGTATACGGGAACATCCAAGCCCAAGGACTATTCGTCGTTCGTCAAGATCACTGACCCGCAGGGAGATACGCTTCAGCAAGGCCGGATCTGGATGAACAATCCGATGCGGTTTCGGGGCGAAACCTTTTACCAATCAGGCTATATGAATGGGAGCCAGAACCCATACGGTGTGGAGCAAACCACGCTTCAAGTCGTAACCAACGCAGGTTGGTTGATCCCGTATGTAGCGTGTGTCCTATCGGGACTAGGAATGCTAGTTCACTTCGGTGGAACGTTTGGTCGTTTTGCATCGCGCTACGATCGTCTGAAGTTTGCCAATGGGCAAATGCCTGTATCCAAGTTCGGGAAATACCCGATCATTGGGATCGCGATCCCTGCGATCCTTTGCGGCAGTGTTGTAGTTTGGATTGCAAAGAGTGCCGCCACACCCAAGGTCGATCGCGACGAAATTAACTGGTATGCAATAGGAGAAATACCTGTTCAGTTTGGTGGCAGAATCAAGCCGCTCGCATCCGCAGCGGGTGAAGTTCTCGAGATACTTTCAAACAAACGGTATGCATTGAGCAACGATGGTCACGAGTATGAGCCGATTCACAAGACGGGCAAGGCAGTGGAAGCAAGCAAGTGGATCATGGCAGTCTTTGCTCGCGAAGAATGGGTTTTAGATAGCCCGCTTATTCGAATCGACGCAGCCGAAACAACAACCGCATTGGGGCTCAAACGTCATAAATCCAATCGCTATTCCTATAATCAGATTCGTGAGGGGCTAGCAAAAATACGTGAGCAAGTTGAAAGTCTTTTTAAGACGAAGAGAGAGGACTGGAGCTTCGAACAATCGAAGCTGGCTGAAACGATCGATAAGTTGTCTACGCTTGATAATTTGCTCGACGCATACACGCCGCTTGCACCGCGAGTCAACTCAGACCCTAATCAAATGATTGCGGCTATACGTAGTTTGCAGACCGAGGTGGATCGTATTCGAGAAAGGAGCCCGATCGCGATAATCCCGCCCGTTGCCAACGTGGCTGTCAAACCGGGCGAAAAAGCACCGCCGGCGAAATGGGATGCTTTTGGACCAGCCCTTTTTGAGACGGTCAAGTTCAAGGCTACCGGTGTTGAATCGAAAACGGAATCCGTCTTGAGCTTTATGAAGCTTATCGAAGAGTTCTCCGCAGAAAGAAAAAATCCGGCCTCGATCAATAAACAAGTAGCTGATTTCAAGACTAGTGTAAACAAGGAATTTGGTTCTGCGATTCGTGTCGGCAAAGTCCCGTTTGAAGCCTGGTATGAGCACTTTGCACCCATCATGATCGCAACTTGGCTGTATGTGGTGTGTGGGGTTCTGGCGTTTCTAAGTTTTGCATTTGCTAGGAATACGTTGAGGCGTACGGCGTTTTGGTTATGCGTCATTACTCTTTTGGTTCACACGGCGGCAATTGTGTTCCGAGTCTATATATCCGAACGCCCACCCGTTGCAACGCTCTACTCGGCTGCCGTCTTTATCGGTTGGGCCATGGTTCTTTTCTGCACGATCACCGAGTTGTTGTTCCCGGTTTCCATCTCGGTTTTGGTGGCGTCGGTAACTGGATTCTTGACGCTGTTGGTAGCAAACGCTTTGGCTATGGGTGACTCCATGCCTGTACTTGAGGCCGTGTTGGATACTCAGTTTTGGCTGGCAACGCATGTTGTGAGTGTGTCGCTCGGCTACAGTGCGACGTTTGTCGCTGGTTTTTTGGGCATAGGAATTGTGCTTGCCACTCTGATAGCGCGAATGGCACCGACACCTATGCCATCCACTTCTTTGCCCGTACTCAAAGGGGCGTCGAAGTCTACTGATAAAGGGCAATTCGGGCAATCAGCGGCGGAAGTCATTCCAACCTTGTATCGCATCTGCTACGGAGTGGTTTGCTTTGGATTATTCTTTAGCTTTGTCGGGACGGTACTGGGAGGCCTGTGGGGCGACGATAGTTGGGGCCGATTCTGGGGATGGGATCCTAAAGAGAACGGCGCGATGATGATCGTTCTTTGGAATGCACTCTTGCTGCATGCTCGGTGGGACAAAATGATTGCAGCGTTAGGTTTTGGAATACTCGCCGTGTTTGGTAATATCATCACAGCTTGGTCGATGTTCGGAACCAATTTGCTTGGTGTTGGACTGCATAGCTACGGTTTTAATGCGACCACTTTTAACTATCTCGCATCCTTTGCTTTGAGCCAAGTTATTGTGATCGCACTTGGAGTTGGTTTGGTCGTGTTTCGCGGTTCAAAGTCAAGGCCTGAACTTCAATAGCAATGAGCAATGCATTTTCAAACACCGAAGAATGCTCGGCCAAGTTTGATTTCGTATCGACTCGAATTGGAATGCACCGTTGCATTGCAAAGGACACTTGGCAACTGGCGGTAGAGGCACCTGAGTTGGCTCGTCGAACCGTGCCCGGCCAATTCTTTATGGTTCGCATCGCTGGTCGGACGGATCCATTGATCGGGCGAGCTTTGGCCATGTACGACCGACATTTGGACGAGGATGGGCAGCCGGACGCGATCAGTGTCGTTTATACGGTCAAAGGGAAATTCACTCAGGCTTTGTCGCAATGTGTGGCAGGTGACCAAGTCGAACTCTGGGGGCCGCTCGGAAATGGTTTTTCAATCGAGCCGACCGATCACCTGATCTTGGTCGCGGGCGGAGTTGGACAGACGCCCATGTTGACGCTGGCATCCGCAGCCCTAGGTAAATCCCAATACGGCACGCCATCTCAACCAAACGGTTACGCAAAACACGTGACACTTTGCTATGGTGCTAGAACGAAAGAATATTTGGCTGGCCTATCCGATTTCGAAAAGATATGCTCGCAGGTTCGAATCGCAACAGACGACGGATCGTTCGGACATCATGGTCGCGTAACAGACCTTTTGCGGTCCATTTTGGATGAATCAAGTGCCAATTGTCGAATCGCATGTTGCGGGCCAGAGCCGATGATGGAAGCAGTTAGTAAGATCGCATTGGAATACGGCGTACAGTGCGAACTATCTCTAGAAACACCGATGGCCTGTGGAATCGGAATTTGCTTTACCTGTGTCGCAAAGATCAAGCAAGCTGATGGCGAGTGGGATTACCAACGCACCTGTATCGAAGGCCCTGTTTTCGATGCAAAAAAAATCGTTTGGTAAATGGAAGGATTAAAACTATCCACGAAGATCAATTTCTGGGCTAAAGATCGCTAGATTCGCCGACTGGTAACTATCTGACTCCCGTTCGCCGAACGACCGCAAATCGGCTCTATTCTCTAGCCATTTTGGTTGCATTTCGTTGTTTAGTTGCTTTGGTATGAAAAATGCAAACTGAAGGACTCGTTGCTCTTCAAAAAAGTAATCGGGTCTTTCCAATGGAGTTTTGTCATGTGTGTCATCGAAGCCTACTTTGTTCAATCCCAGCCAATCATTCTTTTAACGCCGCATGCGGAAATGGGAAGAGTAGAATCGAAACTCGTACCAAATTCGCCGACCACGAAAAGCGATGACTCTTTAGACATTGCGACCGAAGTGGTCAGTCGGCAACTGGATTTTTGGCATACGAAGGTGATCTAGGAGAATAACAGAGGGTAGTGGCACGAATGTTCTTTTCTTTTCCATGAAATATTTCGAGACTTTTGTGAGTATTCATGCGAGACTCTCCCTACCAGCCGCGATTGACATACCAGTTTCGAGACCAAATAAACCTGCTGGCTTTGGTATTGTGAATAATCCGTAAGCAAGGCTTAATTTAATGTCGACTCGTTTTGTGTTTCGAGTGACGGCGCCATTGTTGGGCGTTAGCCTATTATTGCTTGGTTTAGGTGCATTTACGGCTTGGTACGTGCATTCCATGCAACAGCAGTCAACGGATCTCATCTCCAAAAGTATTGCAACCTCCAATGCGTCTCAATCGCTGGAAAATGAACTTCGAGAACTTAGCACCAACCTCAACGAGTTTGTTATCACCGGCAATGCGGAGTATTTGGAATTTGCCAAGCGAGCCACGGAAAAAGTAGAGGATCTGCTCAATACGACCGAAGCCTTAAGCTACCTTTACGATGGGGAGCCGAAGCTTGTCGAGATCCGCCGCGAGTTTGTCGCCTTCGAACAACAATTCGCCAAGATCATAAGACCAACAACACAGGAACAACAAAATGCCGTTTTGCGGTTGATCCAAACCTCTATTTCAAAAGAACTCATTCCGAGGGCCACTCAACATCGAGAAGCCCAACAAGCACGGTTGGAAGAAATGAGCCAAAGCAGCGAGTTGATCGCGGATCGCGTGAGCTTGACGCTACTTCTGCTCGTGACGTTCGGTGCTATAGGTGGACTCACGGCTGGGATCGCGGTTGCTCGAAAAGTTCATCAATCCATCATTGAATTGAACATTCCTGTGCATGCCGCTTCCGGAATGCTAAATGAGGTCGTCGGTCC
>JAYVBW010000442.1:0-4397 GCA_043750255.1 Pirellula sp. | reverse complement strand
GGCCTCCGCACCAGGTACGCCACCATCGAGGCATAGGCCCCGTGGCCAGGGTCTCACTTATATCCTGTACATTTTCGACCCACGAACCAAATCGGTTGTTATAGGTCCGGTCTTATTCCCTAACACTGTGAATGCAGATGGAACAACGGCGCCGGAAGTAAATGAATTCGGGGGTCGCGTCAAACGCCGCGCCAAGCGGGCACAAGGCCATGTGTTTTCAATCGGAGAACGTGGTCCCATTCGAGAGATTAGCCAACCTTCTCCTCGGTCAAAACGATTCGCACGGCCTATTCTTGTTTCCGCAAAGCAGGTCCAGCGGGCGCAGCGGATCCACGATGAGTATGTGCTATTTCGAATCGCAGCGACTGGTGGCGTTGCCAATTATCCCAAGCGAGCATTTATGGGACCAGCTCTCGAAGTCGCCAAGCCGAAATTACCTGAACTGTGGGCTTCTGCCGTTCAAACTTGACCTTTGAATACTGATTCTGAATAGAAATGGATTTTTAATCATGGTAAGACTCGGACTCAAAGCCAAGCTGTATCGTAATACGGGTTCTTATGGATCGCCCGTGTGGAACGAGGTTAAGAATGTCAAGGACGTAACCCTTACGATCGAGAAGGGAGAGGCCGATGTTAGCACTCGAGGCAACGACGGCTGGCGAGCACTCATCGGCACACTCAAGTCCGCCTCGATTGAATTTCAAATGGTCTGGGACACGGCCGACGATGACCACACGGCCTTTCACACGGCGTTTTTCGCTGATAGTTCCGTCGAGTTTGCAATCATGGATGGCAAGATGGTAGCAGATTCGGGCGTGGAAGCCAGCCAAGGCCTGCGCGCCACCTGCAGTATTTTTAACTTCAGCCGAAACGAAGAGCTTGAAAACGCCATCATGACCGATGTTTCTATTAAACCCACGTATGCAACCAATGCCCCATCCTGGCTGACCGGAACGGTAGGAGCCTAATACCATCATGCCAAATTTCACTGATTCACAAGGCCGTACGTGGCCATTGAGCATATCCTACGCAACCTGCAAAAGGATTCAATCGCAATGCGATATCAATATCCTCGATGTCGCGCAGATCGATCATACGATTGGTCGCATGCGACTCGACAATCTTCTTGTGGGGGACATCGTTCTTTGTTTATGCAGCGCTGAATGTACTGCTCGCGGGATCAGTCTCGATAACTTTCAAGACGCACTCGACGGAGAAGCGCTCGACTGTGCGAGCAGTGCTCTGTTGGAGGGACTCGCAAGTTTTTTCCGGAGAGGTCAGAAGGGCAAGCTTCTGACCGAGATGATCAGCAAGCTAAAGCAAATGGAACTGACTGCAACCAACCAGGCGCTGGCCGATATCGAGCGCGAGATGAGTGGGACGCCTGGCGATTTGGCTACGGTCTCGCTGGAATCCTCCACGTAGATCCGGGCTCGTTCACGCTGCGTGAATTGGTTTGGATGGTCGAGGAGCAACAAGATAACTTGTGGGATCATACGGCTTCCATCATGGCCATCATTGCCGAAGTCAATCGCGATAAGAAGAAGAATCCAACGCCATTCACGGCCGCTAGATTTCATCCCCGCAAGGCAAAACAAAAAAAGACCACCAGTAGAGCAAGTCGACCTCAAGATACTCAAAGCAATCTTTGTGGATAGGAAGCCAATTCAATAAATCATGTCAGCAAGTAATGTGAGAGCTGGTCGTGCATATGTCGAAATCGCTGCCGATTCATCTCGGCTGGGTCGCGATCTACGTGCGGCCCAAACGCAGATCCGTGGATTCGGAGATTCGGTTCGAAACATTGGCCTGCAACTTGGCGCGGTATTTTCGGGTGCAGCGCTTAGCAGTGGCATCTTGAATTCTGCTAAGTCTTTCGCAGATGCTGGCTCTGCGCTCGACGATCTTTCACAGCGTTCGGGCGCGTCGGTTGAATCGCTCGGCGCCTTATCGCTGGCAGCCAAGCTGTCCGATACGTCCATTGAGACTCTTGGCAGAGGGTTTTCGAAGATGCAGATTCTCATAGTAAAAGCGTCCAAGGGGAACGATGAGGCGATCGATACCATTAAATCGCTGGGACTCAATCTGCGAAGCCTCGCACGCATGTCACCCGACAAGCAATTTGAAGCCTTTGCAGGAGCCATTTCCAAGCTTAAAGATCCGGCATTGCGGGCCAACGCTGCCGTTTCCGTATTTAGTAAAAGTGGACTTGAGTTACTCCCCATGCTAATGGAGGGAAAGGACGGTCTACGGGATTTGGCAAAGGAAGCTCGCGACCTTGGTTTGGTTATGTCATCGAAGGATGCCGCATCGGCAGCTGTGTTCGGAGATACCTTAGATAAACTGCGCATGTCGCTTTCAGCCGTTTATAACAAAATTGGTGCGGCGATGGCTCCCATGCTCAATCGTCTTACGAACATGTTCATTGGTGTTTCCGCTGCCGTTACCAAATGGCTTGACAAAAATCGAGGAATCATTGCTTTGGTTGCACCCATTGTGGCTGCTCTTGGTTCAGTCGGGGCCTCTGCCATCGGACTGGGGCTGGCATTTAAGATTGCGGCGATTGCCGTGGGACCGGCGCTTGTTGCGGCTCTCATTGCTGTGAAGATCGCGATTATAGCTGTCGCAGGTGTGCTGGCTGCAGTTGCTATTCCCGCTTTGGCGGTCGCGGCTGCAATCGGTGGACTGACGGCTACGATGTATGCGCTAGGAATAACCTGGACAGATGTTGCGACAACGATTGCCAACGTGTGGGCGGGCTCGATGTCGTTCATTGGAAATTCACTCAGTCCCGTAGGTCAATTCATCGCTAACTGGGTTAGCAAAATAGTCGATGGTTTTGCGTGGATGTATGACGGCGCTACCCAATACTTCGGCGCCATCGGAAAGGCGCTTGCAGACGGTAACTTAGAAGGTGCTGGCCAAGTGGCCATGGCTGGTCTTACGCGCGCATTTCGTGGCGGCTTTAATGCAATCTACGGCTATTACCTCGCCTTCATTGAGGGTTGGAAGTTCTCTTGGGATATGTGGACGACGGGTCTGGCCGATGTCTTTGTGGTCGCTTGGACAAGTATCGAATCGACTTTCACGGACACGATATCGTTTTTAGGGCAGGCGTGGACTCTGTTTACGACTGGACTAACGATCGCTTGGAATTCCTCGATCGGGTTTATCCAAAAAGCATGGATCCGGCTCAAGGCCATGTTTGATAAGGATATCAACGTTACGGCCGAAACCAACGCGATCGATCAAAGAACCGCCGACGCAAATGGGAATGCCTTCGCTGGTGGCGAAAACGCAATCGTAGATCGTGAGAAACAGCGCCGCGATCGCCAATCGCAGATCCAAGTGGAGCGTGCAACTCTCATAGGCAGCCTCGAGTCAGACCGCCAACAGCGTCAAACCGATCGAGCCAAGGAAACTGATAGTCTGATGGGGCAAGCGAGCTCAGAGTTTGATACTGCCAACCAGAACTACGAAGCGTCCGTAAAGGCAGTCCAAGAATTCAAGCCGGACTTCAAAACACGCAAAAATAAGTTCGGTTTCGATCCGGAAAGTCTTTTAACTGACAAATACAGTCCCGAAAAAAGTCTCTCAGAAGCAAAGACCCGCATCGAATCCAAAGGGACATTTAACGCTTTCGGTGCACGCGGCCTGCAATCGGACTCCCTCGACAAGTCATCAGCCGAGACGGCAAAGAACACGGCTGCCATGCTGCAGTGGATGAAACAAAACGCTGGAGCTCGATTCGTATGACGATTCCAGACGAATCAACTCTGTGGTCTGGATTGTCTGGTCCTGGCGACGACGAGATATTCTGTGTCGAGCGATTCGACTCGCGCCCGCTAAGTATAAGCCGCGATCCAACCGCATCGCTCATCTTTAACCTGTGGCGCAGCGAAGACGAAACCAGGATCGCATCAAAGCTTGAGGATACGGCACCAGCTTTATTCGACGGTTTGGATGCGGACAGCTACACGCTGGATCCACAGGGTGGTGGAGTATGGCTAGCACATGTAAATTGCAAGATCCGCAACCAGTCATCGGAGTCGTTCGACACTACTGGCGGGACAGTTCATGTCACTCAGAGCTTTGGGACAAATCGATTTGGTACCCTGGCTCCTGATTTTCAGGGTGCGATCGGAGTCAGCGACGACAAGGTCGATGGCGTTGACATTACCATCCCTGCCTACAAATTCAGCGAGACTCACTACATATCAAGAATCTTTGTAAACACGTCGTACAAAAATACGCTCTTTCAGCTTACTGGTAAGGTCAACAACGCAACGTTCAAAAACTTCGCGGCCGGTGAAGTTCTTTTCCTAGGCTCCACTGGCCAGAGGCGCGGACGCGAGGATTTCGAAATCACCTATAACTTCGCTGCCAGTCCGAACATA
>JAYVBW010000441.1:0-1954 GCA_043750255.1 Pirellula sp. | reverse complement strand
GATGCGAATAGATAGTCAGCTAGGTACGCTGGATCGCACTGCGTACTTCGATAATCGTTCCATTGCTTCGGTACCGATGCTGATTTCGCAAAGGGAACTTGTAACGAAACAATTGGAACAGAAATGGTACGACCAGTCTCGCTTGACTGTGTCGGCCCCGGTTGCAGGCTGGTTTGAACCCGCCAAGGCGAAACAAGTTGAGGCGCCAGAAAATCCATCGGACGTGGCTTTCGGTTTAGGAACTACCAACGTCGACGCGACTGAGTCCTACTGGATATCCGATTCGTCGATTGGCAGGCTGATTGATCGTGGCACTCTGATCGGGTGGATAGTGCAGGACCAGAATGCAAAGATAGAATGTAGGCTGACCGAGGAACAAATCTATGGTATCGATACCGCTACCGAAGTTCGCGTTTGTATGGCGCAGGATCCGACCACGATCTTCGCAGGACGAGTTGTCGAAGTAGCCAGAATGAGTATGGTAGAGGAGCGGAGAAACAAGAATCCAACTCAATCGCAAGAATTGAGTCCTATGACTTACCAAGTGCGTATTGCGCTAACTAATGACCCAGCGTGTCCGCTATATACCGATGGAAACGCGGAAGTCGTTTTTATCAAGCCGAGTCAATCCATTTTGAATATGGCAATGGACCACTGGATGCGCGATAGCAAAATGCGGTGATAGATTTATGGTAACTCGAATCGGTATTTTTGGTGGCTCGTTCGATCCAATTCACATTGGTCACTTGCTTTTGGCTGAGCTTTGTTGTGAATCGCTTGAGTTAGATCAAGTTCGTTTTTTGGTCGCCAACGTTTCACCTTTTAAGACTGACAAGCAACCCGCAAATAACAAGGACCGTGTGGAGATGGTCAAGCTAGCCATTGGAGGAAATCCGAAGTTTGAGATCGACACTCGCGAAATCGATCGTGGAGGCGTTAGTTTTACGATCGACTCGGTTCGCTCCATCGTCGCAGAGTATGGCGATTCGAAACTGTTTTTGTTGATGGGGGCTGATGCGATCGACGACATTGCCAATTGGCGAGAGCCCGGCGAGCTTTTCGCGTTGGCCACGCCCTGTGTCATTTCCAGGGGGGGAGTTGGCGAACCTCACTGGGATGTGCTGAAGCCATACATGGATGCTTTTCTGCTCAGTGAAATTATCAAGGCTAAGGTGACCGCACCGCAAATCGAAGTCAGTTCCTACGATTTGAGGGAGCGAATCAAGCGAGGCAAGAGCGTTCGCTACCAAATTCCGGCTGCAGTCGAAATATTCATTCGCGAGCATCAACTTTATCGTTAGCCGCATGGCACAAGCTCGTGGCGGCTAGGCGAGGGGCTATTTCAGGCCATCGATTTCCGCAATGAGTTGGTCGATTCCAATACCGTAGCGTTCGAGCACCGATGCGAAGATGCCCCCTACGTGCTCGCAGCGTCCCCGTCGGGCCGAGGTGGACGTTGTGTAAGTGGGTATAGTCATTGCCCGGCTGTTGCTGCGTTGAGGTTGTATAGGACTCATGACGGCAGATATTGCGGTTGGTGTATTGGCAATTGCCATATCGGCTTCGATTTCGTCCCAGCAAAAGGCCTGTTGAACGTATTGGGGAGTATTTGGAGATATTGCGGTCGCCATAATCCAGTTCTCGCGTGTTCTTTTTCCTGCGTTCGGCGTACTTGGCGTCGGCCAAGCTCAAATTCGATTGTTCGTATGATCGGGTTGTTCTGGACACCTTTGGTCAAACCCTTTCCGACTTCAATAAAATCTTGTAAATAAGTTGGGCGTCCCAATAGGCTCCGCAAATTCGATACCATACTTACTTCGATAATCGACACTACTCGGCACTACTCCCACCGCAAGGAACTTTGGTCTATGGCTCTCCAGTGGATCTCTGGCACAATTGCACGCAAACAAGTTTGGTCTGAAGGGTTGTTTACCCTGTCAATCCGTTGTCCTGG